>CAYYAN010000062.1:0-8436 GCA_964469825.1 uncultured Chthoniobacter sp.
AAGGACTCGACAGGGAATCTCCTCAAGGACATGTTGGAGATTTTCCTGACTTCATTAACGGGACTTTATCTTCTCCCTCTTCTCCTCGTTACTTTCATAGCTCTAATCAAAATCTAGAGGTAGGGTATCCCCATGATGAATGATTGTTAGAGCATTTTAAATAAATCTGTAGCCGCGCACTGCGGTGTCACTCCGGTGCTCGCGTCCTCGAGTATCAGAATACACTGCGGGTCTGCGCTCCTCATTCCTGGCATTGCATCGGCTACAATTTTATTTAAAATGCTCTAGGAAAATTATGCGCAGGAGTTTTTCCCTCTGGCACGGCTCTCCAAGCGAGACGCTATGGGAATATAACGTAAATGTAAACGGACAATGGCGTCAACTGAAACACGGCTTAACCCGGATACTTCACGGCAATTCTGCTGCGGCTTGCGAGAGCCTGGTGTATACTGCGTAAGTCTAGGATTGCTCCTTGGGCAGTATAAAACATACAGCCGTCGTCGCAATCAGTCGCCTTCCTTGTCTGCATAAGGCTACGCAGGCGCCTCGCGACGAATTACCATGAAATATCCGGGTTAATTCAACTTAGTTTCTCACTCAACTCTGCTCTTACATACTCACGATTGAGTGTTGCAATCACAGAGGCAGAAATGCCAGCAGGGCAAACCGCTTCACAAGCATAGTAGTTGGAACAATTGCCAAAACCTTCTGCGTCCATTGCTCGAACCATGTTAATCGCTCGTTCTTTTCGCTCTGGCTGACCTTGTGGCAAGAATGCTAAGTGCGTAATTTTTGCTCCCACAAAAAGCATCGCTGAACTGTTCGGACAGGCTGCAGCACAAGCTCCACAGCCGATACAGGCAGCAGCATCCATTGCATAATCAGCATCTCGTTTTGGAATCAGCATGGCATTTGCATCTGCTGCACCTCCTGTATGTTCGGTAATAAAACCACCAGCTTGAATAATGCGATCGTAAGCTTTGCGATTTGTAACAAGATCTTTGATAATAGGAAAAGAAGCTGCGCGATATGGCTCAATAGTGATTGTTTCTCCATTGGAAAAGCTACGCATGTAAACTTGACAGGCAGCCCCCCGTCCAGGTCCTTGAGGTGTGCCATTGATAACCATACTACATGTTCCGCAAATACCCTCGCGACAATCAGACTCAAAAGCAACTGGTTCTTTTTTTTGTTCAATGAGACGATTATTAACAATATCAAGCATCTCCAAAAAAGAAGCGTCAGCAGGAATATCACGTGCTTCAAGCTCTTCAAAATGGCCTGCAGTCTCGTTATTGTCTTGCTTCCAGATACGAAGACGGAAGTTCATCAGTTGTTGCACGGCAGCATGGTGTTCAGAGGGTGAAGTAATAAGAGAATTTTTCATTTGTAGTTACGCGTTGCTGGATGCACAAATTCATAATTGAGTGACTCCTTGATGAGCGTCGGTTCTTTTTCTTCGCCTTGATATTGCCAAGCATGAACACATGAAAACTTTTCATCATTCCGCAAAGCTTCTCCATCTGGCAATTGGTACTCCACACGAAAATGTCCACCACAAGATTCTTCACGCGTAAGCGCATCGCGACAGAGGAGTTCAGCCAGTTCTAAAAAGTCAGCGACACGACCAGCAGACTCTAAAGCTTGATTAAATGAAGCTCCTGAACCAGGAATACAAACTTCCTTCCAAAAACGTTCGCGCATTTTTGGAATCTCTATCAGAGCCTCTTGTAAACTTTCACGACTTCGCGCCATCCCACATTTTTCCCAAAGAAGCGAACCAAGCTCACGATGAAAACGTTCGGAAGAAATAGTGCCGCGAACTTCTAAAAGACGATTCACACGTGAACGCACAGCAGTTTCAGCTTCTTCAAATTCAGGTGAGTCAATTGTGACTTTGTTTTCAAATTGCGTGGAGAGATATTCACCGAGTGTATAGGGAACCACGAAATATCCATCAGCAAGACCTTGCATCAGTGCACTAGCTCCCAAGCGGTTTGCGCCGTGATCCGAAAAATTAGCTTCTCCTAAAACATAAAGTCCAGGGAGGTTACTCATCAAATGATAGTCAACCCACAGTCCCCCCATTGTATAATGCAAGGCTGGAAAAATTCGCATTGGACGTTCATACGCATTTTCACCTGTGATGTTTTCATACATCTCAAAAAGATTGCCGTAACGTTCTTCGACTCCTTTCTTCCCAAGACGAACAATTGCATCCTTAAAATCAAGATAGACACCAAGACCACTAGGGCCAACACCACGTCCTTCATCACAAACTTCCTTGGCACTTCGCGAAGAGATATCACGTGGCGCAAGATTGCCATAAGATGGATACTTTCGCTCCAAATAATAATCACGTTCTTCTTCAGGAATATCCTGCGGTGCGCGCTGATCTCCTTTTTTCTTGGGAACCCAAACACGACCATCATTGCGGAGTGATTCCGACATGAGAGTCAATTTTGATTGATAATCGCCAGCAACAGGAATACAGGTTGGATGAATCTGTGTGTAGCATGGATTCGCAAAAAGTGCTCCTCGTTTGTAGGCTCTCCAAATTGCTGTAGCGTTACAACCACGCGCATTCGTTGAGAGATAGTAGATATTGCTATAACCACCAGTTGCCAACATCACAGTATCTGCGGCATGGCGTGTCAACTCACCAGTGAGAAGGTTGCGCACAATGATTCCCTTTGCATGGCCATTGACTACGACAAGATCAAGCATTTCGCTATGCGTGTGCATTTTTACGCGACCGCTTTTAATTTGATGACTCAGTGAGGCATATGCACCCAGTAGCAGCTGTTGTCCCGTCTGACCTCGTGCATAAAATGTACGAGAAACTTGTGCTCCACCAAAAGAACGATTGGCAAGCTGACCACCATACTCACGTGCAAAAGGAACACCTTGTGCCACGCATTGATCAATAATATTACGAGAGACCTCCGCAAGCCGATGAACATTGGCTTCACGAGCGCGAAAGTCACCTCCTTTGAGTGTGTCATAAAAAAGCCGCCAGACACTGTCACCATCATTTTGATAATTTTTTGCAGCATTGATGCCTCCTTGTGCTGCAATACTGTGCGCGCGACGCGGTGAATCTTGAAAACAAAAACAATCAACGTTGTATCCTTGCTCTGCCAGTGTGGCGGCTGCAGAGGCACCTGCTAACCCAGAACCAACAACAATGACGCGGAACTTACGCTTGTTTGCAGGATTGACAAGCTTTGCATTTTCTTTGAAACGCTGCCACTTGGTTTCGAGAGGACCTGCTGGAATTTTGGGATCTAATGCTATCATGTCAAAAATTTAAAAAAGACTGCTAATGGAATTGAGGCATAGCCAAAGAAAAATGCCCAAGCAATAATTCTTCCTGCGATTTCAAAACGAGGACGCAGTTTTTTACTAGTGAGACCCAATGTTTGAAAAAGACTGGCAATACCATGACTCAAGTGAAGCGCGAGAAATCCAACACTTAGCAAGTAAAAACCAGCAACGAATGGATTTTGAAAACCACTCACAAGCATTCGATAAACATCATGATGTCCAGCAGCATCCATCCACTCTTTTGACTCAGGATTCACCCATTCCCATGTAAATTGAGCTAGATGAAAAAGAACAAATCCCAAAATGACTAGTCCTGAAAGCCTCATGGTGCGGGCGTAAAGCGTCGTCTCAAGTGTTTGGGTAATGGCATATTTTTGTGGTTGAGTTTGCCGATTTTCCCGCCAAAGTAACATTGTAAAATAAATGTGGAGGGCTGCTGCTGCAAGAAGTCCAAAGCGCGCAATCCAAAGGAATTTTCCCAAATGATGCAAGTTAGCCGCATAACTATTGACTGCATCAGGTCCTAAAAAAATCGAAAGATTTCCAAGGAGATGGACCATGATAAAACCAATCAATGCTATTCCCGTAATGGCAACAATCCATTTACGTCCAATAGAAGAATGAAAAAAGCAAATTTGTGAACTCATGAAAACAGAAGTTGTTTATAGCTACATTAGCAATCAAAAACAAGAAAGAAGAGACTTTCTTCACTCTGCAATGGTCACGGGCGTCTTCAATGGCGTGTTTTCATAAAAAAGTTTTGCCATCGCCTCTGGCATTCGAATACAACCATGTGATGCTGGATAGCCTGGAAGATGGCCAGCATGAAATCCAACTTTATTATTAATTGGCATAATATATCGCATAGGCGCTCCTTCATAGTGTGTTCCACTTGGTGCAGAATCAGTACGCGAACAGATTCCTTCACGGACGATCCGACCACCGACATCAACAAAATTGCCATAAATTGTTGAAGCATGATTTGGTTCTTTACCTAAAATTGTAAAAGATCCCACAGGTGTCCATCCAGGTCGCTTTCCAGAGGAAATAGGAGTTTCAATTCCTAATTGATGACCGACATACAAAAAAGCTTTCTGCTGACCTAGTGAAACGTGAATGGATACTAGTTCTTGATAGGGATTTTCTAAAACTTTTGGAAAAATTTTTCCCTGATCTTGTGTTTGAATTAAATCAGAAGAACGAAAGAGCAAAAAAACTTTTGATTCACTCTTATCAGTAGCTTTAAGCTGCTGAGCTGAAGCAAAAAAATAAAAAGCGCACCCAAAAGCAAAAGCACCAGTAAGACTCTTAAAAGTAGACATATTCACATGAACAGATAGGAAGATAGAAAATATGATTTTAGTTACATGATGGTACAATCAGAACTTGGTTTAATAAGCACTTCGCTGTCATGAACCTCTTGAAGCAACTCTGTTATCTTTTGTGGATCAGGTTGATCTTTCTTTTCTTCTTGGGCTAACTGGAAATAAGCTTCACCATTGTCAGCAAGGTACTCTGCTCGTTTTTTGGTTTCAGGATCATTAGCATTAGAGAGAATGTCAGCGGCTTCTTTATAGCGTAATGTCGCTTTCTTATAATTTTTTACTAATCGATTCATTTCCTTTTCATTGCCTTTGTAATTCGACAGTCCTGTAGCTTCAAAAAGAGCGAGGCCTGCGCTTGCAAGATATTTTGCTCGTAGTTGAGTGTCAGGATCGTGAAGATTAAAAGAAAGGACTGTAGCAGCTTGCTCATAGAGCCGGCTTGAAACTAACGAGAAATGCAGGTTCCAACATTTCCGCCGCCCAAATGGAAATGGGCAATTAGCTTGTTTTCTATTTTGAAAGCAAATTTCAGCTGCTCTGCTAAGATAGAGGATAAGTTGATTATTGGCATCATCATTATCAAGAGAAATGTCAGCAGCTTTTTTATAACACCTGTAAGCAAGGCGATTCATTAAAGCGATGACCTGGTGCTCAAAGAGAGCGTCAAAGTCATCTATGTCATTCATTACAGCTGAGATATCATATTCAGCGAGTTTCTCACAATCTGAGAGTTCTTTATAATCTGGTGGGTAACGATAAAACACTCTCATATCTAAACATACTTCACCTGCTTGACTGAGATAAAAAGCACACTTATCCTTGCTAGGATTAGGATTATCAGCAAGGTTAGCAGCTTGTTTCATGAGTGTTATTGCTTGTTGACGTAGAGAATAGAATTTTGCCTTTGGTTGGTTTTCAAAACGACCTATTATTTCTACGTCTCGGAAAACCAATATTTGAGCTGCTCTCAAGAGATAATTTGCTCGATGAGATTCCAAATTAGAATCAATAATATTAATAACTTCCGTAGCCAATCTGGCAGCTTCATTATAGTCAGCTTCATTATAGTCCTGATCTCTTATTTTTTTCAAAGTGGCTTCAAACATGCCTCCAAAAATTTTAGCTATTTTCGAGAGCGCATCTGCCTTAGAAGAACCCGCAGGATAGATCGGTAGTTGGATACTATGGATACTAATGGCTCGATAGTTGAGCGCTATGGACTTAATGCCATAAGAAATTGTTTTTAGAGGTAGATCCGAGGTGTTTTTTATCTGTCTGCAAATGTTGTTACTGATTGCAAGTCTTATGGTGTAATCGTTAAGGGTAATAAACAACGGCCAGGGCTGCTGCAAACCAAACATTTTAGCTAAACAATCCTGAATATTATTAAAACAGTTATTAAAACAGTTATTTTGTCTTATTAAAATGCTTAATTGATTTTCATTTTTATCTATTTCTTCCTGTTTGTTAGTCATTAGAAAAGGAGGACGCAGATATTTAGCAAAATCTATTTTATCTCGAATAATGCTTTTTTGACGTTCGATATTTTCGAGTATTGTATTTGGTATCGAAAGTAGATGTGCGTTATTTTGATTGTTTTCTATTTTCTTTCTTATCCAAGTAAGGTTTTCTCGATGACAATCTAAAGTTTTACAAGCCTCCTCCACTTCTTCAATGAGACATTCTATCTGATTAGGATGATTGTTGATTTGTTCCAAGCCTTTTAAGATAGCACGATTTTTATAAGTCTCGTTATCCCCTTTACCGTTGGGTATCGCTTCTCTCTCTTGTTTTAATAAATGATCTACACATGCTCGATGATACAATTTGGCTTTGTCACAAAGCGAAATTAAAGAGCTCTGGTTGTCAATCAATCCCTCTGTCTCTGGAATTAATTGCAGGAAATTTTCCTCTTGAGTAAGAGAGTCATTCAATTGAGTGTTTAAATCTTCCTGCTTATGTATGGTCAAATTTTTCCAACTTTTTTGTTCCTCTCTAAGCAAGATGAGCCTGTCTCTGCATTCTTGTAGTTCTTTCTGATACGATACAAGTTGAGCTGAAGACTCCTGGAGCTTGTTTTGATACAACACTTGCTTCTCCTCAATCTTTTTAAGGCGATACTCTCCATGAGAGAACATGATAGGTTCTTTCGATCCTTCTAAAAAAGTCTCTTTTGCTGAACGTAGCGTGTTTGGGTCAATTTGAGTAAACTTAGAAGTAAAGGTTTCTATATTTTCACCAGGTTTCTTCATCAGCCAAGTTATTGATTGATCCTCATTATTCAAATAACGATAATGAGTCCTCGGAATTGGAACAACAGTTACAGATGGATAGGGCGAACGTTTATTTTCACCACTTTGTTGTGCAGGTGTTGGACTAGTATTCTCTGGAGAGAATCCTTCAGCAAGTGATGTGCTTCGTAATCCTGTAAATTCCATTGGCTTTTGATTTTTTTCACAAGGTCCGCCATTACCTATTGTTCCCCTTTGCTCATCAGTACCGGTATTGTTGAATAAAGTGTTTCTTTTTTGCTTTTGATTGTTCTCTTCTGGCTGCTTTAGCTTATTTTGAAATTCATTCATGGGCCAAGCATTAAGAGCAGCTTGAAGAATGATTAAAAATAGAAATAAAAAGATTAAAAAACGTGGGGGCATCATTTGATAGTTAATCCGAATTCACAGATTTCAATAGATGAGTTGATACATAAAAATAATATCGTTATTTTTTCTAATAATTCAAGATGCTGTTGAACACTCTTTACTTTAATCTCGTGTATACCATTCATATACGATCTTGAGGTTTTTTACGTCCAAATTTTTGTTTCTAGCAAGGCGGAGAGTTGCAACGTTATGCAGGCATAACGCAAGATCCGACAACGATGCTAAAAGAAAAAAGGACAAGTAAGAAAACCTTAAAATCAAACGCGAATGGTATAGGATAGGAAGACAAACCAATGGATAACATTACAAACAACATTCCCCAACAAATAATTTCCCCTACTAACGAACAAACACTACACGAGAATCATACAATCACTCCTCCTCAAGATCATCAGGACACTCACCTCCCTTTTGTTCCAGTAGTGCCAAATCAAGAAGCACATCAAGAACTTCTCTCTACTACAGATCACCTCATGCAGCTTATTGGAAATCCAGTACGCACACTTCTTGCCATTTCTGAAAATGCCTATCGCTCTACCAACACTTCCATTGAAGCAGTCGCTGTTCTTATGCCAAGAGCTGTTACTACAACTCATCGTCATTTGATAGCTACAGAAAATTATCTGCGATCAATAGAACCTATCGTATTGAGATTCAGAAACCAAAATCTTCCTGAATATGCAAATTGTTTGGAGCTGTTTAATCGTACAAAAGAGGCTTTTGATCATACTCAACATTTATTTCATAATAAAAACACTCCATGGCTAGAGTTTCATAACGCTAGAAAATCTACAATTGATGCCTATGTAAATTTTTATCGCTCGTTTGAAAATTTACTTGCAGCACAGGCATCAGCTGCCGCCTTACACTCTCCTGGCGCTTACCATATTTCTGCGGAGGAAAGTGCTCTCGAAGGAAGTTTTTACAACCATGAACCTCTGCAACCACAAGAACCTTTAGAAGCAATTCCGGTCAACCTACCAATCGCTCATGTGCAACCTCTTCCTGAAAAAGATCCTGCTCTTAGATTGCACAAGAAAGCTCCCTATGGTCCTGATGGCCTACCGATTGTTCAAGCCGAAATACCCATCATGATGACACATGGACTTCCCGTTGCAGAAGCT
>CAYYAN010000063.1:0-767 GCA_964469825.1 uncultured Chthoniobacter sp.
GTTGGCATTTATTGGATGTAAGCAAGAGAACCCAATGACTCCTTACACGGGAAAAATTCATGAACAGCTTTTAAATGGACTCTATTCTACGAATTCATGGCTTGCTATCGTGATGGTTACAGACCTTTTTGGAAGTAAACAACAATTTAACGTGCCTGGTTCTCCTAGTCACAAAAACTGGCAGGAACGAATCTCTCTTCCTATCAGTCAATGGAATAAAAATTATCAAGAAATTCTCACGGCCTCTTATAAAGGGCTTAAAGCTCATGGGCGACTACCTTAATCCGGATATTTCATGGTCATTCGTCGCGAAGCGCCGCGCAGCCTCATGTAGACAAGAAAGGCGACGGATTGCGACGACGGCTTTATGTTTCATACTGCCCGAGAAGCAATCCTAGACTGACGCTGTATACACCTGTCTCTCGCAAGCCGGAGCAGAATTGCCGTGAAATCCGGGTTAAGCCACGCCTAAGTTGAGGCGATTAGGGTTAACCCAACTATTCGCTTAAAAATCAAACGCGAATGGTATATATCATCTTTGCAAAACACTGAGATTTTATAAGGCAAGAGAAATCTCATTTCTCTCTTTTAGAAAAAGTAATTTTTTTTCATAGTTTTGTTGCCATGCGAAATATTTTCCTATACACATGTAACTCCACTTTTTATTTTTGTACTCGTTTAGACTGTCAGTTTTCTTTTCTTTAAGGAGTTCTCCTTCTTTAAAGTCTAGTAACCTTGAAGAAGGTGGAACTTCCATGATATCTGAA
>CAYYAN010000063.1:777-8431 GCA_964469825.1 uncultured Chthoniobacter sp.
GAAATAGAATCACCAATGTTTCATCTCAAAAATCTATCAAAACAAAAAAGATTAAACAGAAATCTATCAAAAAAGAAAAAAGGCTCTAAAAATAGAGCAAAAGCAAAACATCAATTATCAAAACTTCATATAAAATATGTCCTCTATGTCAAACCTTACGAAACGTGATCTTGTAATGGATATTAGTAACGAAACTGGGCTTATCCAAGCTGATGTTTTTGCTGTTATTCAAAAAACGCTTGACCATATCACTGATGCTCTTGCACAAGGTCGCAACATTGAACTTAGAAATTTTGGAGTTTTTGAAGTTCGTTTAACACGTGCTCGTGTTGGCCGTAATCCTAATCGCCCAGAAATTGATGTTACAATTCCAGCTCGTGCTACTGTAAAGTTTAAGGCTGGAAAAATCATGCGCCAACGTGTCCTCCTTCGTACTGAAGAATTAAAGAACACGACAGAATAACAAGCTTCTGTTGGGTAGTCGTATTTTTAAAATTACTCCCTTAACACTAGGTGGCTTCTCATTATTAAGGCTAATAATAAATAATGAGTGATGTCTCTTATGGGTAGGCTTCATTAATTTAGTAAATTTTTGACTGGTTATAATTTACTATTTGCTCTTTACTCTCTACCCTTCGCTTCGCTTTTTTGCTTAATTGATATTTAATTAGGTATTGAAAGGCGTTGATATTCAAAGAAAATATACCTTTCACGAATGTTTTTTAGTAATTTTATACGCAGCCATTATTGTCTCTCGCAAGGTGCTCTAAGTGAGACGTTATGCGCACATAACGTAAGCAAAGATAATGTATCCAGAGACAGCAACATAGATGCCTCGTGGCAGCAGCTAGATCGACTACCGAAGGCAGCTCTGAAGTGGCAAGCTGGGGTGCGAGCGAGTTAGAAAAACCTAACCATCATTCGTGAAAGGTATAGTTCCATGTTTCAGTTACAATCATCAAGTGAAAGCAAAAAAAATTTCTAAACCGACTACTTCTTGGATACGCCTGCGTGGCGTTGAACAAAACAACTTGCAAGGTTTTGACCTAGATTTACCAACAGGATCATTCATTGTTGTTACTGGACCTAGCGGAAGTGGAAAATCAAGTCTTGCTTTTGATACTATTTACGCAGAAGGTCAGCGCCGCTATGTTGAAACATTCAGTCCTTATACGCGTCAATTCCTTGATCGTATGGACAAACCAAGAGTCAAGTCAATTGAGGGCATTCCTCCCGCCATTGCTATTGAGCAGAATAATAGTGTAAAAACAACTCGCTCTACCGTTGGTACCATCACTGAAATTAATGACTATTTAAAACTCTTGATGGCTAGAGCAGCTAAGGCAATCTGCCCAAAATGCCATCGTCCTGTTCAACCTGAATCTGCAGAATCCATTACTAAAACCGTTCTCAAAACACTGTCAGGAGAACATCTTTTTATTACCTTTCCTGTTTCAACAGGAAAACCTATTGAAGAAAAAGCAGATGATGGCGTCTCGGCCGTTGAAGATTTTTCTAAACCTGCCACAGGTCAATCTCCTGCTGTAATACGTCAGCCTATCGATTTTTTTAATTTTTTGCGCGAGCAAGGATATCTCCGCATTTGGGTTGATGGAACAATCCATCGCACTGATGAGCCACCAACTCTTAAGAAGCTACCTCCAGTCGTTGCTGTTCTTCAAGATCGCTTAGAAATTAAAAAAGCAAATCAACAACGCCTCACAGAAGCTATTGAAACAGCTCTTCACCTAGGAAAAGATTGCATTGCTTTTATTAATCCTGAAACAAAAGTTTCATATCCTTTCTCCTCTGGTTGGCATTGTGCTCATTGCGATATTACGATTCGCCCACCTTCTCCTGGTCTTTTTAGTTTTAACAATCCTCTTGGAGCTTGTCCTGCGTGTCGTGGTTTTGGTCGAGTCATCGGGTATGATCTTAGTCGTATCATTCCTGATCGCTCTCTTAGCGTTGCTGGCGGTGTTATTAAACCTTTCCAAAGTGGCCAAGCACGGGACTCTCAGGCTGATTTACTTCGTGCTTGTGCCTTTAACGACATTGACGTGCATCTTCCTTTTGAAGAACTTTCTCCTAAAGACCAAGAGTTTATTCTCCAAGGGGAATCTGGAGTCGATCTTTCTACAGAAAGTCTTAAGGATAACAGTCGTTGGTATGGAGTTTATGGATTTTTTAAATGGTTAGAAAATAAAACTTACAAACTCCATATAAGAGTCTTCTTGAGCCGCTATCGTTCGTACAAACCGTGCGACAGTTGTCATGGCGGACGTTTCCAGCCAGAAACATTAAATTATCATCTTCCTATCAAACCCGCTTCTAAACTCTCTGAAAAGGAAGAGAAAAAAGGAGTCAAGGGCAAGAGACAGCCTATTGCTTCAACAGTAGAACTAGAAAAAAAGACCTCACTAACACTTCCTGAACTAGCATCAATCCCGGTCTCTAAACTTGTTCCTATTTTTAAAAACCTTGAGATCCCCCATGGTGATTCTGCCATTGGGATGCTCCACGAGCAAATCATTTCTCGTCTCGGCTATTTAAATGAAGTGGGATTAGGTTATCTCACTTTAGACCGCCCAACGCGCTCTCTCTCCGGAGGAGAAATGCAGCGAGTAAATCTTACTACCTGTCTTGGCGCATCATTGGTTAATACTCTTTTTGTCATGGATGAACCGAGTGTCGGTCTTCACCCTCGTGACATTAGTAATCTTCTGACAATCATGACGTCTTTGCGTGATAAAGGAAATACGCTAATTGTCGTAGAACATGATGAGTCATTAATTCGCGCAGCAGACCACATCATCGACCTTGGACCAGGACGCGGCCACGAAGGTGGCAAGCTGATGTATTCGGGACCCTTGAATGAATTAACAAGTTGCAAAACTTCTCTTACTGCTTCTTACCTTCGGGGAGATGCCAGCATTCCTGTGCCTACTCAATACCGTAAACCACAAGATTGGATTACGATGAAAGGAGTAACTCATCACAATCTCAAAAAAGTAGATGTTAAAATTCCATTAGGCGTTCTTTGCTGCGTAACCGGCGTTTCTGGTTCTGGAAAAAGTTCACTCATTCGCGATGTTCTTTATCGCAACTTGACTTCTGTGATGCCAGAAGAAACCGACAATTTTGGTTATTGTCGCTCTATCAAAGGGGGGGAAGAGCTCAGTGATGTTGTCATGGTTGATCAATCTCCCCTGGCCCGCACTCCTCGTTCTACACCTGCCCTCTATCTTGGAATTTTTGATGCCATTCGAGATCTCTTTGGCATGACAAAAGAAGCTATTGCTGCAGGGCTCACCCCATCCGCCTTTTCCTTTAATTCAGGTCAGGGTCGCTGTGATCGCTGTTCAGGACTTGGTTTTGAAAAAATTGAGATGCAATTTTTAAGTGACCTCTTTTTGCGTTGTCCAGAATGTGATGGTCGTCGTTATCAACAACGTGTTTTAAATATTCGCTATCGTGAAAAAAATATTCATGACATTTTGGAAATGACGGCTTGTGAAGCAATTTCTTTTTTTCAAAACGAACCAAAATCCAAATCGATCATTACTCCACTCCAGCTCCTTTGCGATGTTGGCCTCGGCTATTTAAAATTAGGCCAACCGGTCAATGTTCTCAGTGGTGGTGAATCTCAACGCTTGAAACTTGCAGCGCGCCTTGCAAGCCAAGAACCAGGTCAAGCTCTTCTTATTTTTGATGAGCCGACTACAGGTCTTCACATTGATGATATCGCTATTTTGCTCCAAGTGTTCAAACGCCTCGTTGATGAAGGAAATAGTCTTGTCGTTATTGAGCATCATCTTGATGTCATTAAATCAGCAGATTGGATTATTGATATAGGTCCAGAAGCTGGTACAGAAGGAGGAAAACTTGTCACTGAAGGAACTCCTCAGCAAGTTGCCACTTGTAGTGCATCTCATACGGGACGTTTTCTTCGTGAACTTCTAGAAAGCAGCACAACTCTCCCTATCAAAAAAGCAGCTGCAAAAATCAGCTCTACCTCTGCTATAAAAGCTTCTCAAGCCATCCAAATCCATGGAGCTCGCGAACATAACCTGAAAAACATTAGCCTTTCAATTCCTCGAGATGAAATGGTAGTGGTTACAGGATTAAGTGGTTCAGGAAAATCCACCTTAGCATTTGATATTCTTTTTGCGGAAGGACAACGTCGCTTTTTAGATAGCATGTCTCCCTATGCTCGTCAATTTGTTCAACAATTAGAAAAGCCTGATGTTGACCAAATCGAAGGATTACCACCTAGCGTTGCGATTGAACAACGAGTCACCCGAGGAGGAGGAAAGTCAACTGTTGCAACCGTAACAGAAGTTTATCAGTTCTTACGACTTCTCTATGCAAAATTAGGAGTTCAATATTGCCCTGACTGTCATATTGCTGTTGCAAAAAACTCCCTTACAGCTATCGCTGATAAATTAGAAATTATGGCTGCTGAAGGCCCAGTCGAACTCTTTGCTCCTTTAGTACGGGGTCGCAAAGGATTACACACAGAGGTCGCTAGATGGGCTATCAGCCAAGGATTCAGCACCCTTCTTGTTGATGGAAAAATTATCAAAGCTGAAGATTTCAAGCCTCTTGAACGTTTTAAAGAACACACCATCGACCTCCTCGTTGGAACGCTCGCTCAAGGAGAGAAAAAAGGCATTTTAGAAATGGCGCGACGCGCTCTAGATCTGGGCAAAGGAACAGCCAAGACACGTCAAGCAAACCCCAAAGAAAAAAATAAATATTCACTTCAAATCGTGAGTATTGAAATGAATTGCCCGAATTGTGAACGCTCCTTTGAAGACCTAGATCCTCGTCTTTTCTCGTTCAACTCGCCCCATGGATGGTGCGAACAATGTCGTGGATTTGGAGAAATTTGGACTGAAGCCTCCTCTCGAGAATGCGAATCTCAACTCGAAGCAGAATTGATCGAAGAAAAATCATTCGACAGTCGAGGAGAAGGAGAAACGAGCACCTGCATGGCTTGTCATGGAGCACGTCTCAATCCCATTGCTCGTGCCGTAAAAATCAATGACATCTCGATCACTGATTTGACCAAAAATTCTGCAACCGATGTGTTAGAGCTCCTCGAAAAATGGAAATTTGAAGATCGTGATGCACTAGTAGCTCGCGATATTATTCCTGAAATTCGCCAACGCCTTACCTTTTTATCACGTGTTGGCCTTGACTATTTAGAGCTCCATCGTTCTGCTAAAACATTGAGTGGAGGAGAATCACAGCGCATTCGTCTTGCTGCTCAATTAGGATCTAATCTTCGCGGCGTACTCTACGTACTTGATGAACCAACAATCGGACTTCATCCTCGTGATAACAATCGCTTGCTTGATGCGCTTCAAGAATTAGCCTCTCATGGCAACTCTATGGTCATCGTTGAACACGATGAAGAGACCATGCGACGAGCTCATTCGATCATTGATCTTGGTCCTCGTGCTGGCTCACGTGGTGGAGAAATCGTAGCACAAGGTACGATCAAGGATATCATGAAAGAGCCAAAGTCACTCACAGGCCAGTTCCTCAAAGAACCTCCTCATCACCCCATCCGTGGCTCAAGACGCTCTCTCAAAGATGTTTCTAACTGGTTAGAACTGAAAGGAGCCACAAAGCATAATCTCAAAGACGTTAATGTAAAATTTCCATTACAACGCCTCACAGCCATCTCAGGAATTAGTGGTTCTGGAAAAAGCACTCTTTTGAGAAGCGTTCTTCTTCCTGCTGTAGACGCAGCTTTAACACCAAAACGGAAAAAACGAGGTAATGAATCTTGGAAATCGTTAACAGGCATAGAAACTTTATCTCAGGTTATCGAGGTCGATCAATCTCCTATTGGCAAAACATCCCGTTCTACACCGGCAACATATTTAAAAATTTTTGATACTATTCGCAATCTCTATGCAGAGCTGCCTTTAGCAAGACTTCGAGGCTATACAGCCAGCCGTTTTTCTTTCAACAATAGCGGTGGACGTTGCCAAGCCTGCGAAGGCCAAGGAGTCATTAAATTAGAAATGAGCTTCCTGCCAACTTCCTTCATGCCATGTGAAGCATGTCGAGGAACTCGTTTTAATCAACAGACACTCGATGTTAAATATGATGGAAAATCAATTAGCGACGTACTCCAGATGACAGTCGAACAAGCAGTTGATTTTTTTACCGTTCATCCAAAAATTCTCCGACCTTTACAACTTTTAGTGGAAACAGGACTTGGTTATCTGCAACTTGGCCAGCCAAGTCCTACTCTAAGTGGCGGCGAAGCACAACGTATTAAATTAGTCACTCAATTAGCACGCGGTAGTGGAAGCAATGATAAACCACGCCTTCGCACAAAAAAATCAACGCTATACATTTTAGAAGAACCAACAATTGGACTTCATGCAGCTGATGTTGCCTTGCTTCTTGATGTTCTCCATCGTCTCGTTGATGAAGGACACACCGTGATTGTTGTAGAACATCATCTTGACCTTATTGCAGAAGCTGATTATGTCATTGATATTGGCCCTGAAGCTGGCCATCGAGGAGGACAAGTGGTTGCCACGGGCACTCCTGAAGAAATTACTAAAAGCAAGGAAAGCAGGACCGCGCCATTCCTCAAAGAGGTCCTTAAATAGACTTTCTCGACAAATGACTTTTATAAGATATAGTCTTCTTCATGTTGGCAGATGATCGCTGAAGCCTTGGCTTTAGAGGAAAGTCCGGACACCATACGGCAGCATACCATGTAGAACACATGGGAGGTGGTGACCCAAGTCATCATCGACGGAAAGTGTCACAGAAAATAAACCACCGAAGAGAACTCTTTTCGGTAAGGGTGAAAAGGCGGGGTAAAAGCCCACCGCTCTAAGCGCAAGCAAGGAGGCAAGATAAACCCTATGCGGTGCAAGACAAACAGGAGAACAGGCCGCCGGCTTGAATGCTCAACATTAAGTTAAGCAAGACTCCGGGTACGTCGCATTAGTTTTAAAGCTAACGATGAGACAATTCATCGAGAGAAATGATCATCTCAATGTTGAGTCATCAACATTGAACAGAATCCGGCTTATCGTCAACAACGAGAGTGATGGCAACATCACTCTCGTTTTTACTAAGAAAATTTATCTCCCAGAATATTCTCTTCCCCCGCATCACGCCAGGTTAGATTGATATCTTGATTGTTAATAATTTCTTCTGCTTCTTTGTTAGAAAGCGGTTTTCCATACGATTGTTTTGTCTCTAGCCCCAATCCATCAATTAAGTTGCGATTTCGTTGAGTCTCCTCAACTAATTGACCCACTGCATCTAGGTTCTTTTTTAGCTTATGTTCTACATAACGTGCATTATCTCGAATATTTGAATTAGAATGTCCTTTAAGAGGTTGCAATAGCGTTATCAAATCTTTGCTTTTTTGTTTTAAGAACCTTGCTTGATCTAAAACTTTTTTATTTTTTGCACCACCTTCAATCCTAATCTGATCATATTGTTTACCAAGCGTTGCTACTTGTACTTTTAGGCTCTTAGCTTCTTCATTAGTATGATCGACAACATCCATTGAAATAATTCTGTCCAGAAAATCAATTGTCCTTCTTATTTTATTTCAAGACAATCCGTGCATTAAAATTTATTCATAATCTCTTTGTGAAAAATAAAG
>CAYYAN010000064.1:0-8201 GCA_964469825.1 uncultured Chthoniobacter sp.
TGCAATCCTCCGTCTTGCTAGAAACAAAAATTTCGACGTAAAAAACCTCAAACTCCCACACGAATGGTATATTCTGTTAAAATGGTAATCTTTAAAATTGCTGGCATGATGATTGTAAAATACTCATTACCCATTACCCATCACTCATTACTTTTCTCATGATTTACCTCGATTACAATGCGACGACACCCTTATGCCAAGAGGCTTGGGAGGCGATGCTTCCTTGGTTGAAGGCGAGTGAAGGTGGTTATGGTAATCCTTCGAGTATTCACGCATTGGGGCGTCGTGCTCGTGCCGCTATTGATGATGCTCGAGATAAATGGGCCAATTGGTTACAAGTGAAACCACATGAATTGATTTTTACAGGGGGAGGAACGGAGAGTGATAATCTCGCTATTCTTGGATTGGCGCGGCGCCATTGCCATCGTGGGCATCATCTGATTACTGCTGCTACGGAACATCATGCGGTTTTGCATGCGATGGAATTTTTAAAAAAACAAGAGGGTTTTGAAATCACTTACTTGCCAGTTGATGAAAAAGGAATGGTCAAACTGGAACAACTTCAGGATGCATTGCGCCCCGATACTATTTTAGTTTCAATCATGCAGGCGAATAATGAAACAGGTGTCATTCAACCAATCGCGGAATTCACGGCGCTTTGTCATGAACGAAATGTTTTTTTTCACACTGATGCAATTCAAAGCTTCGGGAAAGTGAGATCGTTGCCGCACGAGCTTGGTGTCGATGCCTGGTCAATTGCAGGTCACAAATTTTATGGACCTAAAGGTGTTGGTTTGCTCTGGCTTCGTGCTGGGACCTCAATTCAAAGCCTTCATCATGGTGGTGCGCAAGAAGGAGAGCGACGTCCTGGAACTGAAGATGTGGCTTCAATTGTGGGAATGACAGTTGCTGCAGAAGTAGCGCTGCGAGAAGTTATGGTAGGCATCGAAGCCTCGCGTCAGCGCATCTTGAGGGAACAACTCTGGAAAGGAATAACAGCGTTATATCCAGGAGCAGTACGTCACGGCCTTTCAGAAACAACGCTCTTTAATACGCTCAATGTCAGTTTTCCGGGATGTGATGGAGAGACACTTATTATGGCTCTTGACCTTGAAGGAATCTGTTTGTCGAGTGGCTCTGCTTGTATGGTTGGCTCGATTCAAGCGTCACATGTGCTCCGTGCCATGGGCGTTAACGAAGAGGAGGCGCAGACTGCCGTTCGCTTTTCGTTGGGACGAAGAACAACAGAGGAAGAGATTGTAAAAACGCTAGTGGCGCTTAAGAGTGTTTTAGGAAGGCAGTATCCGTTCCTTTGAACAGGTACGAAACGCAAAAAATATAGTTTTATAACACGCCAACTTTTCTCAACTTCGCTTCTACGTGCTGAAAATGTCGCTCAGGAGCACAAATTTTTTCGAGCTCAGCAGGCGAGAGATGAGCAGTGATTTCGGGTTCTTCGCGAAGAGATGTAGCAAAAGGAATTTTTTCTTTCCATGTTCGCATAGCAGCGCGCTGAACGGCTTCATAGGCTGTTTTTCGCGCGAGGCCACGATCGGTGAGTTCTAATAAAACGGCTTGACTTCCATAAAGACCGCGTG
Organism: uncultured Chthoniobacter sp.; assembly: GCA_964469825.1. Lineage (GTDB taxonomy): Bacteria > Verrucomicrobiota > Verrucomicrobiia > Chthoniobacterales > UBA6821 > CAIWMF01. Next base: position 1,599 of record CAYYAN010000064.1, read on the forward strand.
TGATTTCCATATTCCGAGCCATGTTTTCAGGATAGACGTGGAGTCCTGCGACAAGCTTGGTGAGGAGATGAAGCATATAATCCAGGAGTGTGCATGAGTCAGGAAGGATAATGCGTTCAACACTGCTATGGCTAATGTCTCGTTCATGCCAGAGCGCTACATTTTCCATAGCTGCTTGAGCATTGCCACGCAAGATGCGTGCAAGGCCGCAGAGACGCTCGCCAGTGATCGGGTTTCGCTTATGAGGCATCGCGGAACTTCCTTTTTGACCTTCATGAAAATGTTCTTCCACTTCGAGGACTTCGGTGCGTTGTAAGTGCCGAAACTCTGTTGCCCACCGATCAATACTGCAGGCGATGAGAGCAAGAGTTGTGACAAATTCAGCATGGCGATCACGCTGGAGAATTTGAGTGGAAAGAAGAGAGGGTTGCAATCCTAGTTTTTCACAAACATAAGCTTCAACGCGTGGATCAAGATGAGCATGGGTTCCAACGGCGCCACTTAATTTTCCAACGGCAACACGATGTCGTGTTTGTCGTAAGCGTTCAATAGCGCGATTAAATTCATCATACATGAGGCCAAGTTTTAGACCAAAAGTGATCGGTTCCGCATGGATACCATGGCTGCGGCCGATCATGGGTGTGAGGCGATATTCCGTAGCTTGTGCAGCAATCACTTTTTGAAGATCGATTAAATCTTGAATTAAAAGATCAATCGAAGCTGTCATTTGAACAGCCAGTGTTGTATCGAGCAAGTCGGAGGAAGTTAAACCACGATGAATCCAACGTGCAGGCTCTCCAACATGATTGGCTACTTCTTCTAAGAATGCGATGACGTCATGATTGGTGCGCTTTTCAATTTCTTTGACGACATCAAGAGAAAAAGAACCCCTCTCACGAATAGCTATCGCATCTTTTTGAGGCATAATGCCAATCTCTGCCATTGCTTCGCAGGCGAGTGTTTCAATTTCAAGCCAAATTTCGCATTTGCGCTGTTCGGACCAAAGGGAGCGCATTTCAGGTAAGCTGTAACGTTCAATCATTAGGAGAGTATCTTCTACTGAGGCTTTCGTGAAAAGCGTTTTATCAATATTAAAGAGAAAAAATTTTCATGATTGCATTTCATCCTTTCGTTGAGTTGAATATCTCGCTTTTACTGAACCCCCATGAGATTAATCCGAATGTTTTATCCTTCTCTACTGCGAAAGCCGGGAAAACTGATGGAGGCTGCGTTAGTTCCCGCCTTCGCGGGAATGAGCAGTATGCATGCATACTGCTCAACGTTATATTCGAAACCTGCCTTGCCTCATCAGCCTTCGCGGCTTTCTCGTCACGAGAGCAAAATATTCGGGTTAACGATGAGGTTTTGCAAAATTTTATTAATGTGCTCTCTTTTTGCAGATCTCGTGATTGCTGCTCCTATGTGGAAGGGTAAGGCGAGCGAAGAAGAAACATATGGCTCAGTGAACCTAACTCAAACAACAGAAAGCCATCGCAGAATCAGTGATACTGTTGATAACAATTCAAAATGGCAAGCCGAGCAAGAGCGTTCTAGCAAAATGCCAACGGCTGTTGATCCAGTAGTGAATATGAGAGAAGGGATATCTATTAATGCATCGGAAGCATTGATCAACCAAAAAATTATAGAGGCCGAAGATATGGTGCAAAAATGGACGGCTTTATTAGGAGATCAACCTAGTTTTATTAATGATCAAGAGCGCGAAGCTATCGTAAAAGAGGTAACGGCTGATTTGGAATATTGGATTATTCAAAAAGCAAAAGCTGATGAATGGATTTCAGAAAGTAACTTGGACACAAGAAAGAAAACTTTGTTTTTTGACTTTTCGCAAGCAGTAGGGGAAGCCATAAAAGAAGTAAATAAAGTCGCAGAACCTTATACTGGTTTATTTGGCAGTCAACAAGGCAAACTCTCTAGTTTTAATGCTGGAGTGCATAGCGCCTTGATTTCTGACCTCTCTCATCAATCATTACCATTATCAAACGATTCTGAAACAAAAGTTAGCAAAATTCCTTCTAAGTTGTGCCCTCTAAAAGCTGATAACTTAAAGGAGGTTTTGGAGACATGGCATGGGAGTGCTGAAATAAGGTATGATTCCAGTGCTCAAAAATATGTGAGTGAGCGGAGTCAGCCAAACACAATATTAGATATGATTAGGTCTGCTGTAGGAAGAACCTTGTTAGAACGGGAACAGCATGAAGAGGCTATTGAGAAAGCATCATTAGATAACGGTCTTCAGAACGCAGCACGTTTTAAAAATCATTTTTCTATTCGTATGAAAAGAATCTTTGGAGAACCGATTACTCCTACGTTGGTAAAAAAGGTTCAAGAAGATTTGAAACATGAAGATCGTATTGCAAATCGTGCTGCAATGACTAATTCTTCCAATTCATCTGTTTTTAGAGGTTTTCTCGAGGATGTTGCAGCTCGTTGGGAATCTTTTCGGCAGAGACGCAACGGATATCAAATCATTTCAGAGAATTAGGCTAAACGTTCTCATTAACACTCTACACGCTTTACTCTTCACAACCGTTCTGCTGAACCGTTAGAGCCAAGTTTCAAAGGCCATAGCTCCTTGAAGAAGTGTCATGGAAGAGCCATCTGTTGAGCGAGCTCCAGCCTGTATTGCAGCTTGCATGAGCGGTGTTGGTTTTGTGGAATAGACAATGTCGTAAGCATAGTGCCTCGGTTGAAAGAGTTTTGCAGGAACAAGTGAAGGACTTTCTTGCCCTAAAAACCCAATAGGTGTGGCATTCACAACTAAATCAACAGAGGACATGGCGTGACTAAGCGAGCGTTCATCAAGAGCAGTTGCTTCAACAAGAAGATCAGGCCTGACTTCTAAGAGTGATTTTATTTGTTCTTGAAGAGCAGCAGGAGTACGGCTTCCTAAAAAAAGTTTGTGACATCCTTCCAATGCGGACTGCATCGCGAGTGCGCGACCAGCTCCTCCTGTAGCTCCGAGAATGAAAATGGAAAGACCTTGGAGGGAAAGATTCCATTTCTCTTTTAGTGCAGCAACAAAGCCAGGGCCGTCAGTATTACTTCCAAAATATTTACCGTTGCGAATCGCGACTGTATTGATGGCTCCCAGCAAGCGTGCATGTTCCGTCATTTCATCAACGAGCGTTAATGCTTGCTGCTTGTGAGGCATGGTCACATTGAATCCAATGAAATTATTCGCTCGAAGCGCTTCAAAAGCGCGTGATAATTCTTCTTTTTTGACATCGATGGCAACGTAGCGCCACGGAAGATTTTGTTTGTTGATCCGCTCATTATGAATTTCTGGTGATCTGGAATGAGCCACGGGAGTCCCAATAAGAGCGAGGCATGCCGAAGGTTGAAGTTGATATAATGGTGAAGCTGGATTAATCAGATCGGCAAAAGAAAAATGGTCGGAGGCTGAAGACTGAAGGCTGAAGGCTGAAGGATTTATCAAAGAAGAATGGTTTGTAATATGGGGTGGCATAATAACAATAAGATCAAATTTGAAAGGTATTGGTAACGGCTTTGATTTTTTCCTTCAGCCTTAGCTTTAGCCTTTAGTCTGCTGCATAACAGCTCCCTCTCGTAGCCGTTTTACCGTTTTATCACGGCCAAGGACCTCAAACATTTCGTAGAGCCCAGCGCCAACAGAACGGCCGCTAACAGCAACACGAGCAGGGTGGATTAGTTCACCTGTTTTTACGCCGAGTGTTGCCGCTGTTTCTTTAAGACGAGTTTCTATATTTGAGGCTGTCCATTGATCCCAAGCGCTAAACGAATCTGCAAGATTTTTCAAGCGGTCTGCAGCACCAGGAGTTCGGAGTGATTTTTCAACTGCAGCCTCATCAAATGGAAAGTCATCGGTGAAGAAACAGCGGACCCAATCGGGGAGCTCTCGTAGCATTTTGACTTTCGGTTTTACGATCGAGAGAACTTTTTCCACGTAGTCCCAATTTTTGCAGTCGATTCCCGCTTTTTCTAAAAAAGGAAGAGCAAGTTCTGCGTAGCGTGCCAAATCCATGTGCAACAGATATTGCCCATTCATCCAAAAACATTTGTCTTTGTCGAAGGAAGCGCTGCGACGATTGATTTGAGGAAGATCAAAGAGCTGAATGATCTCTTGCATATCAAGGATCTCACGATTGTCTTTAGGAGACCATCCTAATAAGCAGAGGTAGTTACGAAGAGCCTCGGGAGCGTATCCTTCTTCAGGATAAGTTCCCACACTCGCTCCCTCATCACGCTTGCTCATCTTAGTTCCGTCACGATTCAAAATGAGGGGCATATGAGCAAATCGAGGGGGCTCTGCTCCAAGCGCACGATAGAGTTCAATATGCTTTGGTGTGTTCGAAAGATGGTCTTCTCCGCGAATGACGTGTGTGATGTTCATTGTGATATCATCGACAACATTCACAAAATGAAAAATCCAGGAACCATCAGGACGACGTAGTGTCATGTCCGGATGTGTTCCAGGATTACTCAAATCGAATTCAATGTTGCCGCAGATCAAATCTTTCACGAGCACTTTTTCACGAGGAGAGCGAAAACGTATGGCGCCTTGATCTTCGTAGAGGTGACCTGCTTTTTGCAAACGCTCCAAATATTTTTCGTAGATCGCATTTCGTTCGCTTTGATAGTATGGGCCGTAAGAGCCTCCTTTTTGAGGTCCTTCATCCCAGTCGATTCCGAGCCAATGAAGGCCTTTGAAAATAATTTCTTCTGCTTCGCGTGTATTGCGATTGTGATCAGTGTCTTCGATGCGTAGGACAAAAGTTCCTGCATGTTTGCGGGCGTAGATCCAATTAAAAAGAGCAGTGCGAGCTCCTCCAACGTGTAGAAGGCCTGTGGGTGAGGGGGCAAAGCGAGTTCGAACAAGTTGAGACATAAAAAGTAGGGTGAGAAAAGAAGATTATTTAAGCTGTTTTAGCTTTTCAATGACATCATTTTTTGATTATTGTCGGCAAATTTTACAAAAATGAATTTAAAAAAACAACATAATGAAACGGATGGGCCATGGCAGAATGTTTTAGAACATTTCTTTCAACCGTTTATTGAATTTTGTTTTCCTCAGTGGGTAGAGCATATCAATTGGAAAATTCCTTATAAAGTTCTGAAAGGGGAGTTTCCCTCCAATCAAGGTAAGCAGGTTTGTGATATGCTTTTTGAAATTCAAATGAAAAATGGAGTAAAACGCCTTGTTCAACTTCATTTTGAAATACAAGGACAGAAGCAGGAAGATTTTGCTTTTCGCATGTTGGATTACAATGTGACCATTTATCGGAAGCATCGAAAGCCTGTGATCAGTACAGCGATTTTTTTGGATGCTGATCCTTCTTGGAGTCCGAACTTTTTTCAGCAAAACGATCCTTTTACAGGAAAACCTTATCATTGGTTTTCTTTTAATACGATTAAGATTTCCAATTATAAAGGCAAAGAGGAGGAGCTAAAAAAAGAAAAAAATATTTTTGCGGTGGTGATCCTAGCTCAGCTGGCCATCATGAAAGCCAGAAAAAATCAAGTCCTAAGAAGGAGGCATAAATTAGCGCTCGCTAAAAAATTGTTTAACAGTGGATATAAAAAGAGAGATGTTTCCAACTTGTATAAGTTTATTGATTGGCTTATAAAACTGAATTCAGAAAATATGAAAACTTTTGAAAAAGAAATCGTCGACGTTGCCCAAAGAGAATCGTGGATGGATTGGGATCCTGTTTATGTAAGCACTTTTGAACAAGTCGGAATCATGAGAGGGATGGAAAAAGGAATGAAGCAAGGCATGGAGAAAGGTATGGAGAAAGGTATGGAGAAAGGTTTGGAGAAAGGTATGGAGAAGGGAATAGAGAAGGGAATAGAGAAGGGAAAAGTTGCAGCTTTAAGATTAATGTTGGATCGTCAGCTCCGGCGTCGCTTTCCAACACATGTTACAGCACAACATCTTCATTTGATTAACAAAGCAGATTTTGAAACTCTCTCTAAATGGGCTGAAAACTTAGTCGTAGCAGATACCATTAGTGAGGTATTTAGTAAAAGTAAAAAATAGATTTTATGACATTGACTGAACAAATTGATCACGATCTTAAGGAGGCAATGAAAGTACGAGATGCTTTCAAACTTGGAACATTGCGGATGATTAAGTCTGCCTTAAAGTATACTTCGATTGAGCATGGTGGAGCATCGGCTGTTCTTTCAGATGAAGAAGCTATGGCTGTGATTCGTAAGCAAGTAAAGCAACGTGAGGACTCTGTTACTAGTTTTGAACAAGGTGGACGTCCTGAGTTAGCCGAAAAAGAAAAAGCAGAAATAGCATTGCTCAAGAGCTACTTGCCACAAGGCTTATCGGAAGCAGAGCTTCAGGATCTCGTCAAAGAAGCGATTGCTGAAGTCGGCGCTACTTCTAAAGCTCAAATGGGAGCTGTCATGAAAACTGCTCAAGCAAAAGCTGCAGGGCGTGCTGATGGGCGTCTGTTGAGCGCTGCTGTGCAAATGCATTTAGCTTAGCTCGGATGTTCGTAGTAAATTGTAACGAGAAGCAGAGCAAAGCTCATGGACAAAAGGCAGGAAAAGGATTTCGATGCAGTGTTTTTATGCGCCATGCTGTCTAAC
>CAYYAN010000065.1:0-8084 GCA_964469825.1 uncultured Chthoniobacter sp.
CTTGTCCCATCAGCCTTCGCAGCTTTCTCGTCACGAGAGTGATGAAATATCCGGGCTAGCCCGAGATGATTATGAACGAGGTTGGAATGCTGGATGGTACGATGGATGGGGTATTGCTCATAGGGCTTTATCAGACATATATACGCCTCCTGATTACGATCATTCCTCTTTTAAATGGAGAGTAGATCATCACATTCTATGAATTTTTTTAATTTTCCATATTTAAATCTTGTTTTGGTAGTTTCAATGGGGGGTCATAGGAAGAGTTTTTGTTCGGCTTCGGCTTTGGCATTGCAGCTGGCGGCTGTTGCTGGATGGTTGTTGTAGAAGCTGCTGTTGAACGTGTATTTTTTTTAGGTTTGTTTTTTCTGTTAGAATTTTTAGAGGAGACTGGAGTTAGTGGTGTCGCTGCATTAGTAGAAGTAATCCATCCTTTGTTTGAGATCGATTCAATCTCTGGTGTTGAGAGTGCTCGCTCGCTCTTTTCAATATTGATAGCATCTTCCACCAAAGGAGCAGGCTTAAAATACTCACTATAGTCGCCTAAGTTTTTTGAACTCACTTCAACAATACGTGGGGTGATAAGAAATACGCTTTCCACCATATCTTTGGCGCTATCTTTCACACCAAAAAGAAAACTAACAACAGGAATTTTGTAGAGCCAAGGATAGCCGCTCGCATCTTTTCTTGTTAATTTTTTATAGATACCTCCAATGAGCAAGCTCTGATCTTCCTTAATAACTGATTGCGTAGTTAAACTCGATTGCTCAACTTTAGGAATGCTTCCAGCATCTCCTGAAGTTGTCTTTCCATCCTGAATTTGGACTTGTAAATAAATGCGGTTTTCTCCATGAGACAGAGTAATATGGGGAACTACTTGTAAGCTGAGACCCGTGCTCACATTGTAAAGATTGCTCACATATTGCCCGACAGAATTGACATAAAAAGTCTCTTGGTGATTGATCATGGCACCAAAATTATCAAGCGTTAAAATCGTAGGGCGTGATAAAATTTTAGCTTTCTTTTCTGAAGCTAGGAAATTGATTGCTGTCGTGATCGTTGTGGTTCCAAAAACACCACTAAGATTTAAATTTGATGGAGTTCCTGGAGCGACTGTTCCCCCAGCGCCAATAGCATCAGTCGTATTACCATTTACGGTAATAGGGCCGCTATTAACCCCAAACGAATTTAATCCCAATGTCCGTGATGCTCCCAGTTCAAGATCTACAATTGCTGCCGAAATTTCTACAACGCGTACAGGAACATCAAGTTTGCGAATCGCTGCTTCGTAGAGAGGCATGTTGGCGCGAATATCGCGAATGATAACAGCATTTCGTCGTACATCTGCGGTAATCATAGCATAAGTCCAGTCAGATCCAGGGCCACCACTCGGAGAACTTGGAAGATTGGGGCTATCGGTAGCAGGAGGAAGATCAGGTGTTCCGTTGTTTGCTACGGAGGGAGGACGTCCTCCAGAATTGGCCATCGCAGGAGCGTTTCCAGGATATCCTGGAGGAACTTGCTGTGAGGTTGGTGGAAGAACGCCTGTGCTTTGATTGGGGACAGCCATTTGATTGGGAACACCATTTTTATTGAGAGCTCCATTAACACTTGCTCCTGCTCCCGATCCAAAGCCACCAGTCCGCCCTGCGCCACCACCGCCATAACCCCAAATTAATTGTCGCAATGTAGAGGCAACGCCTTGAATTGTGGCAACACCACCACCAATATTCACATCATAAGCCCAAGCATTGTTAAGCGGGAAAACTTCAATGACTGTTTCTCCATTGTCATGGAACTGTGTTTCTCCATCAATGGAATTGAGGAGTTGCATTGTCAGCTCAATGTATTTTGGAATTCCAGAAATCGTGACCATGCCAGAATCCTTGATTTTTTCAACACGCCCATCGGAAGAGACAAAACCACTTGTTCTTAACATTTCAAGAGCAGTGTCTGCTTTAACATAACGCAATGGCTTCACGACGAGATTCACTTCCTGATTGCTTCCGATGTAGAGAAGTCCATTAACATAAAACCAACTCAACCCATAAGCACGGGACATCTGTGCTAAAAAAGCAGCTGGGGCTTGATTGACAAAGCTCCCACTAATTTCTCCCTGGACCGAGGGACTGACATGAACATGCAAGCCTTGTTGACCTCCAAAATCCCTTAACAAGTCAGTAATGGGGCGATTTTGAGCAACAATTGTAAAACTAGAAGTTCTCCAAGGAATACGACTTGCCTGCATTTCAGCACGTGTTTCAGAAATAATATCTCCAGTAGCAAAGTCAGCACGATGGAAAGAAGGTTTGAGAGAAACGCCTGCTGCTTCCATTTCAGCACGCGTTTCAGAAATAATATCTCCACTGGAAAGACTGGGGGTCGTTAATGGTGGTGGCGATGCCTTTTTTTCTGCAGCCATCTCGGCGCGTGTTTTATTGATGAGTTCAAGCGCCGAGGAAGCAGCATCAGAGGAGAGGTGATTGTTCGTCTCCTGTGCAAAAAGGGACAAGCCCCAAAAAAGAAAAAGAAAGCTCCAGCGAATGGTCATTACTCAGCAGTAATGAGTAATGGGTAAAGAGTGAAGGGTAAAGAGAAAACTATTTTGTTTTCAAATCTTAATTTACTCTTCAGCCTTCACTCTTTATTCTGCAGGTAATTTTGATTTCAAAAAATAAATGTCCACTGTCAAAAACCGTTTACTTGAATTGCAAGCCCGTATTGCTGCTGCTGCGCAACGCTCAGGTCGCGATGCCTCCGCTGTTGAATTGGTTGCTGTTTCAAAATATCAACCTGCCTCAAAAATTCGCGCCATCATGGATGAAATATCCGGGCTAGCTCTTTTTGGTGAAAGCCGAGTGCAAGAAGCAGCTGCCAAAATTCCACTGCTTCCTGCGAAACTACACTGGCACTTCATTGGTCATCTTCAAAGTAATAAAATAAGGAAAGCGCTTCCACTTTTTGAGCTCTTTCATAGCGTTGACACTCTCGATTTGGCATTGGCGATGGATCGGATCGCCGGAGAAATGGGCCGCTTCCCGCGAGTCCTCCTGGAAGTGAATGTTTCGGGAGAAGCCAGCAAACATGGTTTTTCTCCAAACGCCTTGAAAGCTTCATTGGATCAGCTTTTAAGGCTGCCTCGCCTTCAAATAGAAGGTTTCATGACAATGGCACCCCTCACCAAAGATCGCGAAGCAACGCGGCCTTATTTTGCGCAACTTCGCGAACTTCGGGATGAGGCAGCGCGTGACTTTGGGATACCTCTCTCCTCACTTTCCATGGGAATGAGCCATGATTTTGAAATCGCCATCGAAGAAGGAGCCACTCTGGTCCGGATTGGATCGGCCATTTTTGGAGCACGTTTATAAGAAAAGAATGCACCACACTCTAACTAATCGTGCAAGAAGAGGGATTAATTGCTTTTTTATATTTTTCTTCTGCCTCTCTTACACGGTCCTTAATAAACATTTGATCTGGTTGAGACTCTTGAGCTTCTCTGGCTGCTTGAGAAAGAGCGTGAGCTGAGAGCGCGAGATAACCTGCTTTTTCAGAATCGCCTACTGCTTCTGCAGCTCCACCTTTGCGATAGCGATCTGCCGCTTGAGTATACCAACTGATTACTTGTTCTCGTGGTTGAAGTTGTTGAGCTTCTGTGGCTGCTTTAAAAAGAGCCTCAGCTGAGCTCGAGAGAAAATCTTCTTCTATAAAATGGCGTGCTGCGCGTTCAACTGCAGCTAGGTCATAGCGATCTGCCGCTTGAGTATACCAATCGATTACTTTCTCTCGGGGGTTAGGCTTTTGAGCTTCTTTTTCTGCTCCTTGCCTAGCTTGAAGGGCCTGTTGATGGTAATATTCAAGGAACATCGTTCTACTATTTAGAAGGCGGTTTAAAGCTGCTGCTTGTTTCTCAGTGCGGAGATTTTCTTCTCTTCTGCAGTTTGACGCAAGCTCTTCTATTGTGGTTTGAGTTGATGGATCTAATTGTTCATGAGGAAGGCGTAAGGCTTGTGCATAAGCTGTTTTTTGTTCTATGAGGTTTCGTTGATGCACCTTTGCCTCGTTGATATCCTTTCTTGCTTGTTCTAGTTTAGGAGGAATTACCTGATTAGGGGGAAGGGTAGCCAAGTGTTGTTCTAAGATTTCGAGCAGCATTTGCAACTCCATTAATTGAAGATGATCTTGTTCAAGTTGCTCTGCAATGCGTTCTATTTTATTGAGAGGCTCATTGATTTTTAGACTACTTTCTAGGATAAAAGGAAGTTGAGACCTCTTTTTTCTAGGATCTGTCAATTCACTTTTTACTAAATGATCGAGCATGTCATTTTGGTAGAGAAGGGCTTTGTCTAAAAGAGGAAGGAGCTTTTGGAGAACAAAAATGCGATCTTCCTTTTGAGGAGAAAGATTTTTTATCAGCTCTTGTTTCAGCTCTTCTTCATAGACCTTTTTTCTTTTCTGGATCTGATCAGCTCGATTATAAGATTGAACGAATGTTCTTAGACCAGGCTCATCTAGATGATCGCTTGGAAGTGAGGAAGGGACATGATGCCATGTCCCCTCTCCCATATCATTATCTGGGTGAAAAGACGGGAGTTGTTGTTGTTCTATAGCTATAGGAATTCCTTGGAAAGAGGGGTCTGGGGAGTCTGCTTTAGTCTCCTCTTGTGAGGCAGAGGAAAAAGTTTGATTCCTGATCTCAGTGGGATCGGTAACAGGACTCGAAATATTATCCATAGAATTTGCTAGTGATAATGAAGTTTTCGGAGAAGTGGAAGAATTATTTTCTTCAGAAATTATTTCGCGTGGTCCGCCACGGCTTAACGCTTCACGTTTAACGAAACTAGAATTATTCTCATCATCATTCCTGCTTTGTAGCTCTTTCTTTTCATGAGTAGGAATGGATAGTAATTTTTTTTCCTCTCCATGTGCTCCGATTAACATCATCAATGGAGAAGAGTTTTGTTCTTGAGCAAAAGCTGCTGGAAAAAAGAGGTGAAGGCTTAGCAAGCCAATGATCGAGAAAAGAAGGGGGAAGCGCTTCATTGTTAGAAAATAGCATAGAGCTTATCTCAATGAAAATTCTTTTGTAACGCTAGCCCGGATATTTCACGTCAATTCTGCTGCGGCTTGCGAGAGCCAGGTGTATACTGCGTCAGTCTAGGATTGCTTCTCGGGCGGCATGAAATATACAGCCGTCGTCTTCCTTATCTACATCAGGCTGCGCGGCGCCTCGCGACAAATGACCATGAAATATCTGGGCTAGTTGAATCTCGATCCTTTCGCCCTCAGCCTTGTAAAGTTGAGCTTTTCAAAAGCACTTTTCTAGGCTAAATAATATGGGTATGTCCGACTTTATCAACGATCACGATGAACTATTAGACTTAGCGGAGGAACCTTCTGCCGAAGAACTCCAAGATCAAGTACAGCGCGCCCAATCTGAATTAATTGAACTCAAGCGCCGCCAAGATCAAATTGAAAAAGAAAAACAACGCCTCGAAGAACTGAGCCGTCGCCAAGAAGATCTCGAGCGTGGTCGTATTGAAATGATTGATAAGCTGACTCGTTCCTTGCTCTTGGTACAACGAGAGATGGAAGAATCCCAGCGCCGCCTAGAACAACTTCATAATATTCAAGATTCGTTTGCAGAACATTTGAAAGAACTCGAACACATTGATTGTAAAAGTTGGGGAGGAAAAGAACTAGGACGAGAACTGACCCGTGCTACTGGCATTGTTGATGAGGCAAAAGCGACTTATGCTCGCACCCAAGCTAAGATAGCACCAATTGACGAAGATGAAATTGTGCAGGAAGTTTATGGTGATGAACTTGGATTAAAAGCGCAAGGATTCCTTTACTGGTTGCAATGTGGTGCTGCTTTCACTCTTCCGCTTTTGTCTTTGGGTCTCATTGCACTTGTAATTTGGATCTGGCACATCTTGACATTAGCACCGCGATAAAATTCACATGCTCCGTCGCTCTTCTAACTCCCGATCTCGTAGTGGTCGCAATAATTCCGTCCCCCAACGGACACGGAAGTTAGATGTCGATCGTCAACTCTTGCATCAAGAGGCCGAAGAAATTCGAAGACTCGAAGAGAAAATTCGACAAAAAGAAATTGCCGCTCGCCAGCGCTTGGAAAGTCTTCCTAAGAAGCTTGCAGAGCGCCAGCGCAAGCAACAGGAATTGATGCGGCTCCATTTAGTCGCTGCTCCGACACGCGCTGATGGTGTTAGCAAACTCCGCGATAAAAGAGAAGTTCTGCGCAAACCAATTTCTGCCTCTGCAGGAAAACGGCTAGCAGAGCGCCGTGCTGCTCGCATGCAGTTTATTCTGCTTTGCGTTGTTCTCTTAGTGATCTTGCTGCTGCTGTGGAGGTCGTTGCCAAGCAGTAATACTTGATTGAACTCCATCTCAAAAGTCAATTTTTTGGAAGACGCTAGCCCGGATATTTCATCCCTCTCTGCAGCGAAGGTCAAGAAAGCCGATAGCTGCTGCGTTAGAATTGAATTACATGAATTGGAAAAGTTTTTTCTGTAACCTGCAATCTATAATCTGTAAGCTACAATTTTCATCATGAAAGTTTTGCCTGATCTCTATCTTAACGCCTACAAGACGATGCTAGCAGCACGTCTTACAGAGGAGAAGTTGGCTTCGTTAAGTCGTTCTGGAAAAATCTCTGGTGGTGTTTTTTTAGGTCGCGGCCAAGAAGCTTTAAGTGTTGCTCTTGGAATTCATTTGCGCAAAGGGGATATCTATGCGCCATTGATCCGCGATCAAGCAGGGCGTCTTGCTTTTGGTGATACAATTCTCGATACGATGAGAACTTATCTTGGTTCTTCGCTAGGCTCTATGCGAGGCCGTGATGGAAATATTCACCGCGGCCGTCCTAAAGAAGGCTATTTTGCCATGATTAGTCATCTCGGAGTTATGGTTTCTACTGTTGCTGGAGCTCTTCTTGCAAGGCGTCTCCGTGGCGAGACAGGAATGGTTGGAGCTACCTGCATCGGAGATGGAGGAACTTCTACCGGCAGCTTTCATGAAGGTCTTAACATGGCTGCTGTAGAAAAATTACCGCTTGTTGTTGTTATTGCTAACAATCAGTACGCCTACTCTACACCAAATTCAAGGCAGTTTGCCTGCAAGGATCTTGTTGATCGCGCAATGGGGTACGGCGTTGCTGGATATCGTGCCGAAGGAGTCAATTTAGAAAGTTGTCTTGAGATTGTAGGAAGAGCTGTGGCAGCTGCCCGTGCTGGAGAAGGACCTCAGCTTGTTGTTGCTGATTTGTTACGTCTTGTTGGGCATGGAGAGCACGATGATGCTTCTTATATTCCTCAAGAACTTAAAATTTCTGAATTAGGACGCGATTGTTTATTACTTGCAGAAACAACACTCCTTGAAAAAAATCTAGCTACTGCTGAAGAAGTTGTCTCTTGGCGTTATGACTTAGAACAAGAAGTTGAAACTATTACTTCTCGTGTTCTTCGCGAACCTGCCCCTGATCCCGATGAAGAAGAGTGGAATGCCTATGCGAGCGGCCAAATAGCGTGCAACTTGTAACCTGTATTTCTACCATGATCACCTACCTCGAAGCCATTCGTCTTGCTCAACAAAAAGCACTTGCTGATGATCCTCGTGTTTTTATTTATGGACAAGATGTTGGAGACTTTGGAGGAGCATTTAAAGCAACCAAAAATCTTGCTAAAGAATTCCCTGGACGCGTTATTGATTCGCCAATAAGCGAAGACGCAATGATTGGAGCTGCTATTGGAGCGGCCATTGAAGGTATGAGACCGATTGTAGAAATGCAATTTGCTGATTTTTCGACATGCGGTCTCAACCAGATTGTAAATCACGCTGCCACCTTATTTTATCGTACAGAAGTCCCTTGTCCCATGGTAGTGCGTCTTCCTTACGGAGGCACTTCTGGGACCGGCCCGTTTCACAGTCAGAGCGTAGAGGCGCTCTACGCGAACTATCCAGGATTAATTGTCATGACCCCCAGTACGGTAGAAGATGTTTATACAATGTTACTCGAGGCAGTGGTCCTTAATGATCCGGTCATTTTTTGTGAACATAAATTTCTT
>CAYYAN010000066.1:0-8082 GCA_964469825.1 uncultured Chthoniobacter sp.
CAAAAAGATTGCCATGATCTGTAAGAGCAACAGCAGACATTTGATATTCAGTTGCCTTAGCCATTAGCTCTGGAAAGCGAATAGCACCATCAAGTAGCGAAAATTCACTGTGGAGATGAAGATGAACAAAAGGTGTGGGCATAGGAATAGGCTAAAGGTTGAAGCCTGAAGGCTGAAGAAAAAACTTTTTTAATATTGTAAGGCCTTTGCAATATTAAGTCGCCCAGCTATTGTTTTTCCCTGAAGGTCTGGCACTGGATCTGTTGCTTTGACCAATTTTTCAATAATCTCGTGGTAAGAAAGGTTAGGGAATTCTGCAATCATGAGAGCAAGGGCACCTGTAACATGAGGAGCTGCCATAGAAGTGCCACTCATATGATCATAAAAAGGATGGTGACTGATATCAGTAGTAATAATAGAAGTAGAGTAGATTGAAGAGCCAGGTGCTCCAAGATGTACTGTTGTTGGTCCATAGTTGGAGTGCTGTGCTAAATGATCGTTACCATCAGTGGATGCGACTGCAAGAATGTTGTCGAGTCCAAAGCTTGCTGGGTATTCAGGCAAAAGATCGTTGTTATTCCCTGAATTGCCAGCTGCAGTAACAATGATAACGCCTTGGCTTTGAGCTCGCTTTAAAGCTTCTAGCAAAGAAGAAGCATCAACATTTATTCCGGAATGCCCCCAACTACAATTGATAATTTTTGCTCCGTGGCTACAGGCATAATCAATACAAAAAATGGCGTCACTATCTGCTGCATGATCGGTCTCATCAAAAAACTTACACGCCATAAGTTGTACCTCCCATGCAATTCCTGTAATGCCGATGTTGTTGTTACCAACAGCGCCGATAATGCCAGCACACATTGTTCCGTGACCATTTGCTCCGTGATGCATAACATCCATGGGATCTCCTCGATAAGTCACCTTACCATTAGTAGTAGCAGTATGAACAGCATCACAACCATAGATATCATTGCAAATAGGATGATTATTGTGCCACATATTGGCGACGAGATCTTCATGTGTATAATTAATGCCAGTATCAATAACAGCTACGATGACCGAAGCAGCTGAAGTTCTTATCTTCCAAGCGCCGGGAGCATTGATGCCATCAGGAAAAGGAAGGTACGTTCGAGGGCTTCTAGCAAGTTCCCATTGAGAGGAGTAAAAAGGATCATCTGGAGTATCCTCCGAAAATAGCTCGCTGATACAATCGGGTTCGCTGATACGACAAACAGAATTCAAAGAACGAATCTTTTCGAGAGCATCTGGCAGAGAAGTGAGAGAGGGAGGTGTTGCTAGTTGTAGTCGATAGAGAGGCGCTGCTGGAGTGATGCGATCAAAATTAGTTTTAGATAAATCAAATTTTTTTATAAAAGCATCACAATCAGTATCTCTATTTAATGTGATTAAAAGATGGTCCGCTACCATGACGACGCGTCCAAGGAGCAGCCCGGTAAAGCGATCAAAAACCTCTTCTGTCCTTAAATAGGGATATTTAAAGTTTGTTTTTAAAATTCGAATGCGAATGGAATAAGTAGAAGCCTCTTCTTGGACATCGGTGCTCTCCATCACAAATCCTCCAGGAAAGTGCTTGAATTCAGCTTCTGAAAGAGAGTCTAAAGGAGAAGGGTACTTTTGCTTTGATGTTGGAGTAGAGTGAGCGGTTTGAAGTAAATGAGGAGTGGCGTTTCTACTTTGGTTTTGAAGAATGACAGAAGAAATTTGTGTATGTGTAGCTTGAGACTTTTGTCTTTGAAAAAAAAATGCATAACTCACTAATAGGATACAAAACAAGTAGTGAAATCGATTCTGCATACTGAACATAGACTTTTGGAGCAAACAAGAAAGTTCAGTTTACTCTATAAAATTCGACATCCTACTTCTCGAATTCCTTCGAGTGTTAAGTTGAGATCAATATGATCAAACAGCCTTTCTTTTCCTGCAATTAATTGGACATCTGTACCTGTTCCAATAACGATAGGGCGTTTTCCTGAAAAATTTTCCTTAGTGATTTGTTCAACAACTTCTCTAACAAGTCCACGAGCCCCAAGAAGTAAGCCAGAGTGAATAGCAGCTAAGGTGTTTTTTCCTAGTGCGCGTCGTATAGGAGATGGGGTGGCTTGAGGAAGTAATGCTGTCTGTTCGTGAAGAGCTTTTGCTGAAGTAAAAAGGCCTGGGGCAATAATACCACCTAGGTAAGCGCCATGTTGATCAATAATGTCAAAGACAATGGCTGTTCCAAAATTAGCAATGATGCAAGGAGCTGGATAACGATTTTTAACAGCAACAACATTAACCAGGCGATCAGAGCCAATCGTGCTAGGATTAGGATAACGAATCTTGATGCCAAGATCTGTTTTCGCATTGATGCTCAATAACGGTATTTTCTTTTTTTTACAAAAGCGAGTGATCAGTTGGGTTGCTTTTGGGACTACCGAAGCGATGATAACTTGTTGTACAGACCATTCCTCGATAATTGTTTTCCATGTTTTCAGAGAAAGTTTTGCTGTTGCTACGCGCCGTGTTATAAGAATGCGCTGTGGCGTTGCCAGTGCAAATTTACAAGTCGTATTGCTAAGATCAGCAATCAACCAATGTTGCTGATGGGAGGGAATGGAAGGATTTTTTTTCAAGGCCTAAAGTCAATGGCTTGATGTTCTTTCTCTGGAGTAGAAAACTTGTGTGCAATATATTCCGTAATGATCGGACGTAATAACGGGAATAAGAGGCGAAAAAATTTTCCAGCACTTAATGCTAATGTTGTTTCGCCAAGGAGGAGAGAGGGAAGGTTAGCTGCCTGCTTAATGAAGGAAGAATGTTTTTTAGAAGAAGATTCATTGTTTTTTCTCTTTGATGAACGGGCAAAGAAGCTAGCAATCATGCCTGTTGCCAGAGCACTGCCCATCCACGACCAAGGTCGACGACGAATGGAATTGCGAAGGCGCATGGTGACATTAATCTCTTCGCTCAGAGCCGTATAGTGGAAACCTATTCGGCGCCGACTTTCATGAATTGCATTTTGAAGTTCTGAGATCTGTTTCATCAAAGGTGATTCTTGGAAGTCATTATTTCAATATCACGCAAAAGTTCTGAGCGCGTTAATATAAAAAATGAAGTTGGACGCTTACGATAAATGAAAAAAACTAAGGCTCCTACCAAAGCAAAATGGCCAAGGGCTAGTAGACTTAACGTCAAGAGCAGATTCAATTGCCACAGCGATGTTGCAGCAACAAGAAGAAGTGCTAGCAAAAGGAGATATCCCACAAATCCTAAAAACAGAATGACAACAGCAAGTAAAAGACAAAAAAGAATTTTTTTTGCGCCTTGTGATGTTTCCCATGAGGCGAGTGAGAAGAGGGCTAGCAAATGTTCTAACAGCGCTGCTACGAGCGCAGCCAGTCGTGTAGAGATGTCGGGGTGGTTGGGAAGTTGATGCATGAAGAGAGAAGAGGCTTTTTGCCTTCAGTCTTTGAAGCTACTTCCTATTCAAAATTACACCCAGCACTAACCCTACTCCAAAAGCAATGCCAAGAGATTGAAGCGGTTTCTCACGGACATAATCAGTCACTTCTTGTTCTAATTCAGAGGCTCTCTCTCGATATTGTTGAGTTATGTTAGCGGTCTGTTCAGCAAGTGAAGAGTATTTTGCATAAGCAATATCTCCAATATCGCGAGCTGCAGCAGAGATTTCTCCTTTGCTATCACGAAAGGCAGACTGTGCTACCGATCGTGCTGTTCCTGCAAGTTCACGAGCAGCAGCGGCTGTTGTTTCTAATGCTTTTTTAGCATGCGCTTGGCTGCTTTCTAATTTGTCCGTAATGTGACGGGTTTGAGTATTCATAAAATAGTTGGCTGAAATGGCTGAAAGATTTTTTATTTAATAGAAATATTAAAAATAGTCGCAGTTTTGGCTGTGAAATCAAGCTTTCCATAGAATTCGACTCGTGATACCACATGGAAGAATTTTTCCATCACTTGTTCCGTGGAGAGCAAGAGGAGTAGTAACTTGAGAGAGAATTTCTTTTTGTTCTAAGAGGCCTGTAAACATTTCTTTTAGAATAGAAGTCGAAAGAAGAGGGGAATAAGTGTTGAGTAAGAGAAATAGAGGAGAAGGGGTCAGTAGTTGAAGACAATTGATAAGGAGCTTTTCTAAATGATCTTCTAGTTTCCACATTTCTCCTGATTTGCCGCGTCCGAAGGTCGGAGGATCAAGGATGATTCCATCGTAGAGATGACCACGACGTTGTTCTCGTAGGATAAATTTGTTGCAGTCATCGACAATAAACCTTATGGCGTTTTGAGAAATATTTGAAAGGCGTGCATTTTCTGAGCACCATTGAACTGCTGCTTTAGAAGAATCAACATGACAAACCGTGGCTCCTGCTGCTGCAGCTGCGATAGAGGCAGCTCCGGTATAACCAAAAAGATTGAGCACGCGAGGAGACTCACGTTTTGTTTTTATGATTTGTTCAGAACACCATTCCCAATTACTAGCTTGCTCTGGAAAAAGACCTACTTGCTTCGTTGTCGTAGGGTGAATTGAAAAGCAAAGATCCTGATAATGAATATTCCAAGGTGGAGGTGGATTTTTTTTCCAACTCCATTCTCCTGAGGTGGAAGAACGATGCGAAGGATGAAACCAGCCATCCCAGTTTTTCCATGCGCTCGGATCTTGACGTTGCCACATTGCCTCTGATTCAGGACGAATGAGGATATGATCGCCCCAGCGTTCTCGCTTCATGCCATCTCCAGAGTCCAGGAGCTCGTAGTCACGCCATTGATGGGGGATAAGGTGATGTACCATTTGCGTGTGAGTTTGAGGTTTTTTATGTCGAAATTTTTAGTTCTAGCCACAATACCTGTAAGGAAATCATCATTCTGAAATAAATTTGAATAAGAATCCTTACGAAAACTTCTTCATTTTCATTGATATTTAAAAAAAACAAACTTCTAAATAAAATAAACAATCCTAGCGCAAATTTTTTGAAAGCTATTGAAATCAAAACCACGATTTCACAGTAAGCACAAGCAACCATCCATTTAATCCTGCAATAATGATGGCAACACTCCAAGCGGTTATTTTCATAAGCTTGGAGTTAACAAATTCGCCCATTTTTTTCGGGTTGCTCGTAAATTGAACAAGGGGAATCACAGCGAAACTTAGCTGCATACTGAGAATCACCTGACTGGCAAGTAAGAGTTGATTCATGCCTTTGTCTCCCATTAACCAAACAATAATGACTGTCGGAACAATAGCGATGGAGCGTGTGAGTAACCGTCGTAGCCATGGCTTAAGTGTTAAGCGAAGAAAGCCTTCCATAACAATTTGTCCTGCCATTGTTCCTGTGAGTGTGCTGTTTTGTCCAGCGGCTAAAAGAGCAATGGCAAATAGAGTACTTGCTCCAGTGACTCCGAGAATAGGGGTGAGGAGTTTGTAAGCGTCTTGAATTTCAGCCACATTACGATGGCCTGAATGATAAAAAGCAGCAGCAGCAACAATAAGAATTGCTGCATTCACAAACATAGCAAGAACAAGAGCGACATTGGAATCAATACTAGCAAAACGAATCGCCTCTTTTTTTCCTACTTGTGTGAAAGGATAATTGCGTGTCTGGACAATCGAAGAATGAAGATAGAGATTGTGAGGCATCACGGTTGCACCCAAAATGCTCATCGACACATAAAGCATTTCTGGGTGAGTCAGGACTTGTGAATGAGGGACAAATCCTTTTGCTACTGCAAGTATATCAGGATGTGAAAAAAACAGTTCCAATCCAAAAGAAACTCCAATGATTCCAATAAGTGTGATCACTAACGCTTCTAGATAACGAAATCCTCGACGTTGTAGTAAGAGTAGGGCAATCACATCTAGCCCCGTAATACAGACTCCCCAAAGAATCGGAATGTGAAATAGTAAGTTCAGTGCAATGGCTGATCCAATGACTTCAGCTAAATCGCAGGCAGCAATAGCCAATTCACAAATAATCCAAAGGAAAAAACTCACACGTGGTGAATAATGTTCACGACATACTTGTGCTAAGTCCCGTCCAGTTACAATTCCGAGTTTTAACGAGAGTGTTTGTAACAGCATAGCCATCAAGTTGGACACCATGATGACACAGAGTAAGGAATAATTAAATTGTGCTCCTGCAGCTAAGTCAGTTGCCCAATTGCCAGGATCCATGTACCCAACAGCGATTAAAAAACCTGGGCCTGTAAATGCTAAGAGCTTTTTCCAAAAGCTTGAATTTTGAGAAATATGGATTGTTCTATGAGCCTCAGGAAGGCTTTTATCAAAATTGCTCTCTTGTTTTTTAAGGCAATGCATTGAGGGAAATCTAACATAAAAAATTAGCCTTAGCTAATTATTTTTTGAAAGGCTATT
This sequence comes from uncultured Chthoniobacter sp., assembly GCA_964469825.1. Taxonomy (GTDB): domain Bacteria; phylum Verrucomicrobiota; class Verrucomicrobiia; order Chthoniobacterales; family UBA6821; genus CAIWMF01. The sequence goes on from CAYYAN010000066.1 coordinate 6,389, forward strand.
ATTCTTTTCTTCTTTGAAAATTAGATTATCTTTTGAGGCATGAGCATATCATCAGGTTCTTCAGCTGCTGTAGAAGATTATCTCGAGAGAATTCTCGAACTTATGACAACAAAAGGTTATGCTCGTGTCGTTGATATTGCTGCTAGTCTTAATATTTCTCAAGCAAGTGTGACTAACATGTTACAGCGTCTTGATGCAGAAGGATTCATTCATTACGAAAAGTATCGCGGTCTTATTTTAACGGAAGCTGGAGAAGCTGTAGCTCGAGGCATTGCTCAGCGGCACCAACTGCTTACTGATTTTTTAACGCTTTTGGGAGTTCCTTCGCAAGTGAGAGAACATGACATCGAGGGAATTGAGCATCACATGAGCTCGTCTACATTATTAGCTATTGAATCGCTAACAACCGAATTAAAAAAACACCCGGCCATACTTAAAAAAATCCAAGCAGTTCACAATCTGCCTTCAAAGTCTATTAATAATGAGAATCAGAGGACCACATCGAGCGATTCCTCGAGTATTAGCAACACACTCAGGAGTCGTGAGCCCTTGTCACCTTCTTCTTTATCCACTTCAGGGACATTAAAGACGGGATCTCAGAAAAAAAGGAGCAATACCACTTTCATTGAATAAATGGGCTTATATGACGCAGAAGTTTTTTTAAAGTATAGTAACTATGCAAAAGTACATTGGGAGCATCTCAAGAGAGGATTAGCCTGTTCTATGCCAAAACTTTGGCAGCAATTTTTGGATTCAACTCAAGAATCTTCTCTCTATCTGGTTGGAGCAAGAAATGGTCTTCTGGAAATTCCTCTTCTTCAAGAAATAATAAAGCAACGCGGTTCAGTAAAAGAATTTTATCTGACTTGCCAGGGGCTTTCATCTGGAATGAGAAAAGAATTTCGACAGCGTGCACTTGATAGTGGATTCATCAATCTTAAAGCAGAGTATCAAGTTGTTCACTTTGAAGATTCCTTATACACAGAGCCCCTTGTTGATATTGCCGTGGCTCCCTATGAATGGTTTGATCTTGTTGCTTGGAAGAATACTCCTCAAGAACATAACTCACTAGTGAAATTTAGAAACGCTCTTCATCATGGAGGTGCTGGAATAATCGTACTTCCTTATCAAGCGGGCGATCGATTTTTATTATTACAAATGTTGAAGTTGTTTTCTCCCGCCACCATGATTATGGGAGAAGAAGTCGTAGAAGAGCTTTTTCGTCTTCAGGTGCGCCATCAGGCTTATATTGTTGAAACCATGGTTGATACAGAATGCTGTTTTCAGAGGGGGCGTTTTTATCCTAATCAAGATGGAGAAAAATTACTTTCTTATTTGCTGCAGGTGGAATGGCAATCTCTATCTAAGTCAGCCATGAAAAGCCTTGGAGAAAAAATAAAGGAATTAAGAGCTCATTACAACAAACCGAAAATACTCCTCCAACATTTATATATCTGGATTTTTCCAGGAACGCCTCATCAGCGAGATCTGGAGAAATGAGAAATTGCTAGTAAACCTAACTCGGATATTTCACGGTAATTCTGCTGCAGCTTGCGAGAGCATTCGTCTACTCTACCCATTGTATGAACGGATGTATGGCGAGCACGGAAGTAACGGAACTTATTTGCGGCCTCAGTAGAGTTTCAAAGCCAAATTTTGCTCGGGGAGGGACTCGAACCCTCATGGATTGCTCC
>CAYYAN010000067.1:0-3012 GCA_964469825.1 uncultured Chthoniobacter sp.
ACACCGTTGATATCATCGAGTGTATCGGTAAACCAAGCACAACGACGTTGTTGAAAGCTCAAAGGCAATTGACCTTTTAAAGCTTTTGCAGTCTCACGGAGGCGTTGAAGAGGAGCACGATGAAACGCATAAAAATAAGGACTCAATATCGCAAGGAGAGGCACCACAGGCCCAACTGTCTGCAAACTCTCCATGAATTTTCCTTCTTTTAGTTGAGTGATGAATTGCCAAACGACTTGCTAAAAGATTGGCAATACTAAACGCACGACGACTTGGATCATCGATTCCTTCGATCTGACGCGCTAATTCTGCTTTCATAGCTTTTGTAGAAAGCGATGTAGAAAGCTCTTTCCAGAGAGATCGATTACCTGAGCGAGCTAACTCAAAAATTTTCCCGCTCATCACGCCCTGAATTAAAAAATTCCATTTTTCGCCAGCTGAAAAAACAGTGGGATCACGCCCTTCCATAAAACGTTGGAAGGCTTTTTCAACAAGTTTAAGCCCTAAACTATCACTCTTTCCGCTTAATCGTTCTTGCCCAAAAGAAAAAGCCACTTGATACGTGTCCAATGCCATCGCAAGCGGCGTTCCGTCTTGACCATAAGCCATGCCATAACCTTGTCGAAGCTGTTTGAAAAAATCACTTTCTGTTTTTGCCGAAGGAACCACTGTGTAAGCGGATCCCATCATCCGACCACTATGATCATCAGAACCACCAAAGAAATTTTTTTTCCATGGCTCTTGATGTGTTGGCGTAATGCCCGTTTGCGTAACAAATCGTTCGATATCGGCTTGTGTCAGCGTGAAAAAAAAGCGCGCAGCCTCATTGAGCAAGGCTGACCGACGCCCATTAATTCCTTCAAAATGTTGAAAGAGGAGGGCCAACTTCATCAGATGATGCGGCCGCAATTGATCAATCAAATTGACAGCAGGAGCAGCAACTCCATGAGCAATTTCCTCTCCTGCTAAGTACTGCTGTAGTTCATAAATGTTTTCTTTGAGCTGCTGAATCATTCGATGTTGCTCTTCATCAATATTCCAAATGAGCAAGGTCACATGACATCCATCTTCAGGAAAAACAGCACTCACTTGCTCGCTAAGAAAGACCCCCTTAAGATGGGCGATCTCAAGACATCCTTCAATCGAGTCGTAGTCCGTAAAGGTCACAAAATCCATTCCTGCCTGACGCAATTTTTTATACAACTCAAGGGGCTCTGACATGCTTGCAGGAAGACCCAATCGCCTGAGAAGCCATTCTGAGGAGCGCTTGCTATAACGTGTATGAAGATGAAGATCAATTTTGGCCATGAATAAGAAACAAAAAAGAAATTAACTACAAAGAACAGAAAGCACCACAAAGAAAAATGAAGAAGAAAACTTTTAGAAGCTAGTTTAAATATTTCATCTCTCTACTACAACTGACGCCAGTAAAATTCGCCCCCACTTTTAAAAACTTGATTTCATCCAGTTGTTATAAGTCATTACAGAACGTTTTATCACGGCTCGACGCACCACAGACAAAATCTGCTTCCGAATAGCAGGATAACGCCAGTCAGGGGGATGCAATCCTAAGCGAAGTAAAGGCCAAGCTTGTTGCTCTGCTACTCGAAAAAGAAATTCATTCCATACAAGACTCACACGTCGTCGCCAAGCAGAACTAACACTATAAACCATACTTTGAGAGCGATACAACACAGGTTGCTTCTTCCGCAAGTCGATCACCCCATGCAATCGTGTTGTATACAAAAATTCTTCATCTGCAACGGCTCTTTCTCCTTCTTTGCTAAGAAGCCAAGCTGGAGCGATAAAGCCAAAAATTTTTTGCAAATCAATTCCTGCTTTTCCTAACTCTATTTTTCCCATTTTGAGTTTAGCTCGAGCCTCATTATAACTCAGATCATAAAATTCTCCTTCGCCACGTGTGTAATGCTGTGTTATCCAACGTGTCCAACAACTTTCACTCTCAGCGGCAGGCCTTAGATGAGAATATCCATGAAGAACAATTTCATGTCCTTCTTCCTCTTTTTCTTGAAGCCACTCCATAAATGCAAGGTTCTGAGTGAGAGATTCCTTTTCATGATAATAAGGAATGACAAGGAGCGACGAGCAAGTCACACCCAATTGCCTTAAATCATTGATCATTTCTTGTACTATTCTTTGAGTACTAGGAGCAACATCATGAATGGAAACAACGAGAGCCGGTGACTGTATTTGCATTTCGATAAAATCTCCTGTAAAATGAAAAACCTAATTTAAACTAATGTCTGATCAAAATCCACCTCTCAATAGCAATCTGCCAACTTCACCAAAAGGAAATAAAGACCCTAATGATTCCATGAATTGGCGTGGACTTATCTTTATTGTTATTGCACTTGCTCTCATTGCCGGCGCTTTTTTCTTCCGCGGAAATAATTTTATTCCTGCTGAAGAAATTCCTCTTCCCAAATTTGAAGCTCTGCTCAAAGAAGGAAAAATTATTTCCACGACTGATAAACCATTAGAACTTTTAGTAGAAGAAGGAAAAAATACGCAGTCGCTGAGTGGCTTCTATCGGAAAAAATCTTCTACCAATGGAGAAGAAGTTCCGACTCCCTTTAAAACAACTGTCTATATGCCATTTAACGGCACAACACTTGAGAAAGAACTCTTAGCAGCTGGCATTACACCAACTCCTCGTGCTGAGTCCAACGTTTTCCTCTCCACAGTCATGAGTTTTCTGCCGATTGTCCTTTTTCTCTTGGTCCTCTATTTCTTTTTTCGCTCTCAAATCAAAATGGCTGGCAAAAGCGCTATGGGTTTTGGAAAAAGCAAAGCAAAGATGCTTGCTCGTGAAAAAAATAAAATCACTTTCAAAGATGTTGCTGGCGTGGAAGAGGCCAAAGAAGAGGTTCAAGAGCTCGTTGAATTTTTAAAAGATCCGAAAAAATTTCAAAAATTAGGAGGTCGCATCCCCAAAGGCGTCCTCATGATTGGTGCTCCCGGAACTGGAAAAACCTTGCTGGCTCGCGCGAT
>CAYYAN010000067.1:3022-7949 GCA_964469825.1 uncultured Chthoniobacter sp.
CAGGAGAGGCTGACGTTCCTTTCTTTAATATCAGCGGCTCTGACTTTGTAGAAATGTTTGTTGGTGTCGGCGCTTCTCGTGTTCGTGATATGTTTGAGCAAGGGCGTAAATCGGCTCCTTGTCTTGTTTTTATTGATGAAATTGATGCCGTTGGTCGTCATCGGGGTCATGGCATGGGAGGTGGTCATGATGAGCGGGAGCAAACACTTAACCAACTCCTTGTTGAGATGGATGGTTTTGATGCACAAGATGGCGTTATTATCATTGCTGCCACGAACCGTCCTGACGTTCTTGATCCTGCACTCTTGCGCCCAGGCCGCTTTGATCGTCAAGTTACAATTAGCCTTCCCGACGTTAAAGGACGCGAAGAAATTTTGAAAGTTCATGCAAAAAAAGTAAAACTCTCTGAGAGCGTTGATCTCTCTCGCATCGCTCGAGGAACGCCAGGCTACTCTGGTGCTGAACTTGCAAATGTCATTAACGAAGCCGCCCTCATGGCTGCTCGCAAGGGATTGAAAGCCATTACACAATTTGAACTTGAAGAAGCTCGCGATAAAGTTCGTTGGGGCAAAGAACGTCGTAGCTTAGCGATGACAGAAAAAGAAAAAACCTCAACGGCTTGGCATGAAGCAGGACATGCGTTACTCAATGTTGTTTTGGAGCACACCGATCCTTTACACAAAGTCACGATCATCCCACGTGGTCAATATTTAGGTGCGACAATGTACCTTCCTGAAAAAGATCAATACTCTATCCAACGCAAGGAAGCTCTTGATAGGCTTGTCATGACAATGGGAGGGCGTATTGCCGAAGAAATGTTTACAGATGACGTTTCTAATGGCGCCTCAGGAGATATTGCTCAAGCTACACAAATGGCTCGTAAAATGGTATGTGAATGGGGCATGAGCTCTCTTGGTATGATTCGTTTTACGGAAGAGAGTGACTACCATTTTCTTGGACGCGAAGTTTCAAGCAAACGCGAATACAGTGAAGCAACTGCTCAAACAATCGATTCAGAAGTCAAACGCTTCATCGATGAAGCTTATGCACGCGCTAAAAAAATCCTGGACGAAAAACGCGACAAAGTCGCTCTTATCGCTCAAGCCTTGTTAGAATTTGAAACATTGGAAGGAGCTCAAGTCGAAGATCTCATCACGTTTGGCCACATGAAAAACCCTCCAGTGCTAGAGCAAAAGCCTCCTCCACTCCCACCAACACCCGCAGTCACAGCAGCAGAAGAAATTTCGAAACCAAAACTTCCTGACTTTCCGACCGGAGGACTCGTAGCCCCCATTCCGGCATGAAATCAAGTTGTCAGTTGCAAGTTCGAGTTTCCAGGTTGAAAGAACTTCGTTCTTTGTTTCTTGTCTTTTTTTCACTAGCACTAGCTTATAATGCGAGAGCAGAACCCTCTGCTGAAGCTCTTCTTCGCGAAGCTCGTCTTCGCCCAACGGCTCATCCGATTACACTAAATGCAGAAATTCGCGGCGGCGAAGAACCATTGCCTTTGATTTTTAAAATTGAACAAGGTCATATTGAGTATTTGCTCCACAACCCCGAAGAGAAAATCATTTTGACCTTGGGAAAAAATCAGACCTCACTCACTGATACTCAACAAGGAAAAACCTCTTCTCTCTTCGACGAACAGCGCTATCAAAATATCCGCAACACTGGTGTCACCTACGATGATCTCTCTCTCGGATTTCTTTATTGGCCTCACCCTCGTTTAGCACGAAGCGAACAATTTCGCGGGACAAAGGCATTTGTCTTAGAGCTATTGCCACCTCAAAATAATGGACCATACGGCTCTGCGCGTCTTTGGATTGACCAAAACAGCGGTGCACCACTTCGCATAGAAAGCTTTGACAAAAGTGGAAATCTTTTAAAACGCTTTGAAGTCATCTCTGCTCAAAAAATTAACGACCTCTGGATGCTAAAAGAAATGCGCATCGAAACCTTCGACCCTCAAACACACGCTGTTACTCAGCGACGCTATTTGACAATTCATCACAGTTGAGATTAGAGCGTTTTAAAAAATTTGTAATTTCTTAAAATTCAATTTTAGAGCACCCTTCACTCACACCTCAAAGCTTTCACAGGATCCATTCGCGAAGCGATCCACGCCGGGATCAAGGCAGCCACAGAACAGATAACAAAGGCGCTGATGCAGATTAGAACAACATCACTTGGCACTACCTCCGCCGGAATTTTAGAAAATTGATAAACTGAGCGTGGAAAAATTTCTATTCCTAAGATTGAAGAGAGCGCATAACTCACTTCGTTGCGCCAGCGAATTAGCGTCATCCCGAGAGCCAGTCCTGTCACAACACCAATAAAGCCTACGACCATTCCTTGAATTAAGAAAATATTAATGATTTGAGATGTACGAGCTCCCAGTGCTTTGAGAATACCGATCTCACGCGTTTTTTGAACAGTCACGGTGATGAGCGTATTCATAATTCCAAAAGCGGCAACAAGGATAATGAACATTAGCAAAAAAAACATGACATGCCGCTCCATAGCGATCGCATCGAAGAGTTGTCTGTTCGCGTCCATCCAAGTCGTGACGGCAAAGTCTTCTGGCAGCTCTTGTCGCAATGCCTGCTGCACGAGGTTAGCACGATCCGCGTCTTGAATCCAAACAGAAAGCCGATGAACACTATCTCCAAGGCCATAAAGTTCTTGACCAATGTGTAATGGAACGAGCAAAAATTCACTGTCATATTGATAACGTCCTGTCTCAAAAATTCCAGCTACTGTTAATTCTGTTGGTAAAACTAATTGTCGCAACAAATCGACATTCGCTTTTTCTTTTCCATTTTTTATACGGTCAAGTTCTTCTAAAATTTGATTTATGTTGCGCGAAGAATAAATAGTAATTCGATCGCCCACTTGAATCCCTAGTAAGGAAGCCATTTCAGAACCAACAAGGGCAGTGTCACCATTGAGATCAAACGTTCCTTCTTTAATAAATTTTTTCAGATTCGCTTCTTTTTCAGGATCAATGCCACGCATAACAGGCGTAAGGCGTCGATGTTGAAATTCGAGAATGACAGGCCCTTCAACAAACGGCGCTACTTTTTTAACTTCAGCAACAGCCGCAATCGGCTTCATGAACTTTTGCCAATGATCAACAAGTCCATCTCGAGAAATAGTAAGATGTGCATCAAAACCAATCACCTTGCGCTGCAGTTCACGTTGAAAACCGGTCATCACCGAAAGTACTAAAATCAAAACTGTCACTCCTAACGTCACACCCAAAACGGAAACAAACGTAATAACCGAAAGAAAAGCTCTCTTTGGTTTGAGATAACGAGCAGCAAGGAAGAAGGAAGAGGAGATCACAGACTGAAGGCTAAAGGCTGAAGGCCAAAGACTGAAGAAAATTCGATAGGAAAGTTGTCTTGATTTTCGTATCGTTATGATTCCCACTAAAACAATAAGTTTTTTTATTAATGAAAAAAGAACGAGGTAATTTCAATTCCCTTCAGCCCTCAGCCTTCAGCCTTCAGCCTGTTTTCGCTGACCCACACGGTCGACGACGACGATGGCTGCAAGTAACGCTTTTTTTTACAGTGATCACATTCTTAGGCGCCTCGATCTATTTTGTTTCGAGTTTGCTCATTGCACCTAAGCTATATCTTCCTTCCAACATACGCGGCTATCGAGCACAACTTAAAGCGACTTCTTCCGCTCTTTCCCCTCTCTTTGAAATGAAAGAGGACTGGCATCATCTGTTATCGACAAAACCATCCCCTCCTTTTACGCCGAACTTAACCTCAGCAAATCTCCCAATTGGCCCGCTGAAAACACCTGGAGTTTCCGCAAATTTATCTCCCTCTCTTTTTCCGATTCGCCTTGCTTTTGCCTCTTCTTTTGATAACGGAAGCGATGTTTCGCTCAAACATCATAGCGACCTCTTAACACATGTCGCTGTTGATTGGTTTACCCTCGTAGGTGTTGAACAAAAACTCGTTGAAGAACCTAATGAAGCACTCGCTTCTTTTTGTACCCACAAAGGATTAGCTCTCTTGCCAATTTTGCGTAATATTGATGGAAATCAATGGCAATCCGAAGCGGTAGAAAACCTTCTCAAAGCTTCTCCAAAAGAACAGACTGCTTTTTTTGATCATCTCTTCCAACGCTTGCCATCAAGCGCTATCGGTCTTCTTGTCGAGTGGAGCGAAATTGATGTCACCTATCGCCCTGAACATACTCGCTTTTTAACAGCCTTGGCAGCTTATTTACATGATCATCATCGAGAACTTTGGATAACAATTCCGATGGGAAAAGAACAAGCTCTCTACGATATCGAAACACTGAGCAATATTGCAGATCGCCTTGTTGCAATGCTCTATGATCAAAGCTCTGAACCAGATGATGCAGGCCCTCTAGCCTCGATGGAATGGTTTCAGCAATCACTTCAGCAACTTCTGACTCAAGGAAAACGAGAGAAATGGATCGTCACTCTTGGCGCTTATGGCTCTGATTGGAATAATACCAAGGAGACTCTCGAATCGCTCAGTTTTGTCGATGTGATGGCACGAGCTAATTTAGCAGAAGTTAGCTCTCTCTCGATAGAACCTCCTGCATTTTCTCCTCATTTTGATTATGTCTCTCAAAATGAAAAAAACTTTTCCGTTTCATCTCCACAGTCCATAACTCCCTCACTCTATAACGACCACGAAGTTTACTTTTTGGATGCCATCACTTTTTACAATCAACTTCATGCGCTCAAATCATTTCAATCTGGCGGCATTGGAATTTATCGTTTAGGCCAAGAAGATCCTGCTATTTGGAAAAGCCTACAACTCACTCTCCGCATTGAATCAGAACAACGTAAGACACCAACGCCAGAAGAACTTCATGAATTAGAAACTCTCGATTTTAAAAAAACTTTAATTGTTGTGGTGAGTAAGTCGGGCAG
>CAYYAN010000068.1:0-7889 GCA_964469825.1 uncultured Chthoniobacter sp.
TCTAGGCCGGTATAATATTTTTCATCAAAAATTTCATAGAGGCTGGGAATGCCCAACGGAAGACCAATGCTCTTGGTGGTGTAGCGGGTAAGGTATTGGATTAGGCGATAAAACTCTCCATAATTGGAAATCAAGACGGTGCGATTTAAAGCGCTAAGCATGTCAACACGATCCATGAAGTCTTGGAGATCTAGTGATCCTTCTCGCAATAAATTAGACATGGTTATTTCCATTAAAATTTCAGGTTTTTCTCCAGCGAGTTGTTCCTCTTTTAAAAACATTTTTAAAGAACAATCGAGCATGTCATTAGCAAGCAAGGTTACTGGGCGGAAGCTACCACGTTCGACGAGGAGCGGTTTGTTATGAAACTTGTCAGCAGCTTGAATAACATCGCCATCAGTGTTGAAAAGAACAGCATTGGCAAGTCCTTGAGTTACCAATTCGAGACACATGATGCGGTTATCAATATTTTTGAATTCTGGGCCCGAAAAGCGAATCATATCAATTTCTACGCGCCATGGAGCGAGATCATCAACAAGGGCCGCAATAAAAGCTTTTGGATCTTGGCGTAAATAAAAAGCACCGTGGATGAGGTTGACTCCGACGGTTCCTAAAGCCTCTTGCTGATCAATGTTCTCATGATCAAGCAAGCGAATGTGGAGAATGATTTCATTGGGTTCTCCAAGTGGTCTTGTTTGAAAGCGAATGCCCATCCAGCCATGGGATTCATTTTTGGTTTTATAAGAGCGAGCAGCAACCGTGTCGGCAAAAGCAAAAAAACAGCGTTCTTTTCCAACTTTGCTATTGAGTCGTTCCAAGAGTAATTGATATTCGTGATCCAACATGGTTCCTAAACGTTCACGGCTGACATAGCGACCACAACGTCCATAAATGGCATCTGAAAAGGTCATGTCATAAGCTGAAATTGTTTTTGCAATGGTGCCAGCTGCAGCTCCTACATGAAAGAAACGACGAGCGACTTCTTGACCTGCTCCAATTTCAGCAAAGGTGCCATAGATGGCTGGATCCAAGTTAATCGTAAAAGCTTTTTTATCTACTTTGAGGTCGAAGGGGTGGTGCATTAACAGTTTAAGTTACAATCTATTTTTAGTTTGGTTTTAAGATTATCAAAAGATCCATTACTAAAAATGACAATGACATCGCCAGGTTTTGCTAAGGTTTTCACGCGAGTAATAATGTGATCGATTTCTGGTTCGTAGAAGGCGGGTTTTCCTGTGGCTGCAATATCAGCGATAAGGCGTTCAGGATTGAGGCGTTCCTCTTCGTTGAGTTGAGCTGCGCGATTGACAGCCCCAATGATGACGCCTGCTGCTTTTTCAAAAGCTAGAGGAAGCATGTTTTGAAATATAGCTCGACGAGAGGTATTGCTACGAGGTTCAAACAATGCCCAAAGACGAGCATGGGGATAGTGAGTGTGAAGACCTGCAAGTGTTTCGCGGATGGCCGTAGGATGATGGCCGAAGTCGTCAATAAGGGTGATGCCATTCATGACTCCAACGACTTCTTGACGGCGTTTGATGCCTTTAAATTGAGCAAGCGCTTCGCGAATTGTTGCTAGTGGAATATTATAAAAATGGGCGGCTGCGGTCGCCATGGCTGCATTGCGAATATTATGTTCGCCGTTCATCGCAACCTCAAATTTTTCTCCGAGCAATTTAAATCCAGACCTACCTTCCTCTTGCCAGGGTTCATCAATGCGATGACCGCAGTTTTCAGAAAAGCCGACTTCGACAACAGGCGCTGGTGCATCTTGAGCGACATCCCGAGCATTGGCATCATCACCATTAATTAAGATCATTCCTTCTGAAGGAACAACTTTCAAAAGTCTTCGGAAGCTGAGCTTGATTTCGTCAAGATTAGCGAAGATATCGGCATGATCAAATTCAATGTTATTGATCACGACGAGTTCAGGTAAGTAGTGTAAAAATTTGGAACGTTTATCAAAAAAAGCCGTGTCATATTCATCTCCCTCGAGAATGACATGATGAGACTCTTTGGGATCGCGGAAGCATGCCCCTTGGCCAAGGTTGTTTGGAATGCCGCCAATCAAGTAAGAAGGATTTTTTTTCGCAAATTCAAAAATCCAAGCGAGCATCGACGAAGTGGTCGTTTTTCCGTGTGTGCCAGTGACGACAAGATTATGACGACCTTGCAGGAAGTGCGTTCGGAGTAACTCTGGGAGTGATGTGTAGGCGATGCGACGATTGAGAATCGCTTCGACTTCGGGATTGCCGCGTGAAATGGCGTTTCCAATGACGATGAGTGATTTTTCTTTAGGGAGATTCTCAGGCGAAAAACCTACTGCGACAGGAATGTTGCGACTCGCTAAAAAATCGGAAATGGGAGGATACATCCCAGTATCAGATCCTGTAACAATCCATCCTTGTTCTTTCATAGCGGCTGCAACCGCTCCCATAGCAGTTCCGCAGATGCCTAGAAAATGAATGCGTTGTGGAGAAGAGGAGTTCATAAAATAATATTGTTGTTCCAGCAGCAGTTCAGTTTGAAATAAGAGAGAGAGTTAAAGACTAACAATTTTTAAACCTACGGTTTGAGCCAAAAGCTTTTGACGAGCATCACAGGTAACAAATTCTCGAATGTTAAGGAGTAGTGCTGAAGCAACGTGAAGCACATCTAGCGTGCGACAGCCAATCGAGGAAGTATGCTGCTGAACAAGTTCCAGTGAACGTGTATATTCTTCTCCTTCAAAAAAAACTCGCTTGTAGACACCTTGTTGGAAATTTTTTTTAAAATAGTAATGACTTTTTGAAACCTCTACATGAGTGACTTCTTTTCTAAAAAATCTCTGTTGCATTGCACTCATGAGCTCTAATTCGCTGAACAATGATAGAGGAATTGGTAATTCAGCTTTTTGTAGCCATTGAATTGTTTTACGAGAATGGCTGTCTTCAAGATAAATTGAAGCAAGAACACTTGTGTCGCAGTAATATTTCATGAAACCCCTAATTAGAACCGATCCTCTCTCATTTCGGAAATCAGTTCTGCATTACTGATTCCGCGAATTGGCCTGGTAAAGGTATCTCGGAGTTGTTGTTGAAAATCAGGTCGCTCAATTTTTTGTTTTTTTACGAGCGGTTTGATTTCTGCGATCGGCTTGTTCCTTTTTGTAATCGTTACGCTATCTCCAGCGCCAACCCAAAGAAGGATCTTGGCAAGATTATGCTGTACGTCTCTAATGCTTGCTGTTTTCATGTGAAACAGCATTGTTTAACAACCAAAAAAAGTCAATTTTAATAAACATCCTTCCGATAGCGCTTCTCTTTTTTTAGCGCTTCTACATACGCTGCAGCAGCCTCAGGAGAGTGACCTCCTTTAGTTTCGATGATCTGATGGAGGGTTTGTTCGACATCTTTGGCCATACGAGAAGCATCGCCGCAGACATAGAAGTAAGCCCCTTCTTCGAGCCACGCATAAAGATCTTTTGCTTGTTCTTGCATGCGATGTTGGACATAAATTTTTTCCGCTTGATCACGTGAGAACGCGGTGTCGAAGCGGTGGAGTGTTCCTTCCTTGTGCCACGCTTCTAATTCTTCACGATAAAGAAAATCAGTTTCCGAACGTTGGTCGCCAAAAAAGAGCCAGTGTTTTCCACTGGCTCCTATTGCCTTACGATCGTGCAAGAAAGCCCGGAAAGGAGCCACGCCGGTGCCTGGTCCCACCATGATAATGTTACGAGTCGGATCTTCAGGTAGGCGAAAATGTTTTGCTGAGTGAATGAAAACAGAAACAGGAATTTCTTCGTTCACACGATGAGCTAAGAATGTTGAGCAGACGCCATTTCGTGAACGGCCATGGCTTTGATATTGCACGGTAGCAACAGTAAGATGAATTTCTTCTGGATGGACTTTAGGTGAAGATGCAATGGAATAAAGACGTGGCTGAAGTTTTCGTAACAGCTTCACGAACTCTTCTGGCGTAAAACGGGCTTGGGGATGGTCCAGGAGAGGGTCAATGACTTCACGGCCCCAGAGATATTTTTCCAAATGCTCTTTGGACTCCGGTGTGTGCAGTGTTGCTAAATGGGCAGCAGAAGGATCGCGTTCTGCAATAGCAGCGAGGAGTTGCTTTGAGGGTTCGGTGATCACATAGTGACGGAGCAAGGCTTCCTGAATAGGGATAGGTTGAGCATTAGGATCAGAAACTAATTCAGAGCCCTGGAAGCCAAGAACATGGAGCAACTCTTCAACAAGATTGGGATCATTGACCGGAAAAATACCAAGGGAGTCTCCTGGTTGATAAACAAGGCCTGAGCCAGCAATAGAAACTTCGTAGTGACGAGTATCTTTAGCAGAATGCTGACTAGTCAGTTTGCGATTGATTTGCAGCGTGGCAGGAAAAGGATTTTTGCGGGAATAAGCTGAGAGGCCAGAGGCTGGAGGCTGGGAAGTAGAAGTTGAAGACATTACGGCTTGCAGGTTACAAGTTGCAGGTTGCAGGATCAAGACAGAAGGCTGAGGATCTTCCAATGTTGTGCAATGATGTTCATGGAAAAAGGTTCTTTTTATTTTTGTAGAAAAATTGATACAACCATAATCGTTGGTTTTCTCATTCCATTCCCCCCCACTGTCTTTGAATTGTGATTCAGAAAATATTTTTTTTCTTGTTAAGTACAACAACATTATTTGCTGCGAACTCATTAAATAATATCACTGTTAGGGAATATGCGACGTTTTTAAATGTCGTAGCAAAGGAAGATCAACATACGCTTTACAATCAAAAAATGGGAGAGGAAGCTAGTCCTGCTTGTATCGAACGTTTCGGAGTCCCTGGAACTTATAGCTATCGTTTTAGCAAAAGCCAAGGTGAGGAATCAGTTGTATATGTCGACCTCCGTTCTGCGATGCGCTATTGCAATTGGAAAGAAAATGGAGAACAAGAAGATCCAGCAACAACGGAGTATGGCGTCTACGAGCTAGAGGGAGATAAGCTTGTTTCTATCAACATTACTGAGATAACCAACTATTTTCTTCCTTCGAAACAAGATGAACAATTCTTTTCCCTTGAAGGAAACTGTTTGCAATTGGGATCACTCGAAGATCCTGTTTCTTGGTTGCGTTCGAATCAAGTCGTGTTTCATTTGAAAGAACGCTTAGAAAATAGGAGCTCCTCCTTGAGTCACGAAGAGCAAGCTTCTTTAAAACAAGATGCGCAATATATGCTCGAAACGCTGACTGTCATTGCTGTAGGAGTTACTTGTTTTAAGTATCGAAGTCCTTGTTATGCGGGGAGACTAGGATATGAACGAATTTCTGATGAGAATCAGGAGAAGAGATTGAGAGAGTTTACTGCTGATCCATTAAATGGAACAGGTGGAGCAGATCAACAAAGAGGAGTTTCTACACAACTTCATCTGAGTGAAGGAATGTCCTCTCAGCTTTCTGTTACCGAGCCGAGAGAGAAACTTTTTCAGCAAGAAGCTCAGACTTTTATTAATCAAGAGGTATTTCCGCGAACTCAAAAAATCGAGCGGTTTCAACATGAGAGTCCAAAGTATGTTCAATTCATGAAAACAAATTTTAAAAATATTTTTCAAGAACACAAAAGAACAAAAGAACTAAGTGATCTTATGGAACCTTATATCAAAAAATTAGAAGATTTATGGAAGCAACCAACTACACCAACAATAAGCAATCAAGTTCTTGCTCTCATCAACGATCCTTTAGCAAGAGAGCATAAGCAGATTATGATGGCTGCACAAAAATATTGTAATGACTTTAATGCAAGTTGGAAAAAGGCTCTTGAAACTACGACAAAACAGCATGATTTTTTTACTGAATTAGAAGAGAAAGAAAATTGGATTAATGCAGTCTTTCTTGGTTTAGTTTCAGAAAAAGAAGCAGAAATAAATCATATTCTTAAAGATGGTGCTATTGGAGAAATTAAGAATCAAAGAATCATGCAGATCAGAAAGTTTTTTGACCGCACTTTTAAAAACGAATTTGTTGATGATAAAAACCAAATAGAAAAGGCTGCTGCAGTTGCAAAAGTAAAATTTTTTGAATGGCGTCAACAAGTCGAAGCGCTTTGTTTTTGGGATTCTAACTTATCAGAGAGAGCGACCGAATACGCTCAGCAGCTCTTGATGTTAGCTAATGGAGAAACAGAAAAATTATTTAATGCTTATCGTATTTGGGTGACCAAGACAGAATCTGTGATAGAACGAGCAAGGCGGCGCTATGATGCTATAAATCACCAGATTCCTCCTTACTCTGAGGCAGAGATAACAATAAGTCATGACGACTATAAACTAATGACTAAGATTATGAGTGATCTTTATCTTCAGCATGAAATTTATTCTTATTATCCTTTGGAACAAGAAGAACAAGCTTATCTAAGTAGACGGGTAGAAGAGCAGTACAATAAAATTAGTGAAGCGTTAGCGCTTCAACGTAGTTGGGTTTCACCGACTGCTTATACTTTGCTTGCTAAAAATAACCTGCCTGAAAATGAAAAAAAAGTCCTTCGTTATTTTTTAAATATTCTTGATCGCTCTCAGATTGATTTTGTTCGGGAGAAGGCAGCGGTATTAAGGCAAGAACTTGATCCTCCTTAAGAGAGTTGGACAATGTTCGTTACGGTTTCTGATTTGCCTTTTTCGGAAGAATAGGAAGAATAGATTTCTATGAAAAAAATTCTTGCCGCTTTTTCGTTATTCTTGAGTTGTTGTTTTCCCATATTACATGCAGCTGATGCTCCGACGATCACTGTACGGAAGAGCGATGCGATTAATGTGGCTTTTACTAATGTTGGCGGGAGTGAAGGAGCAGCAGTTAATAAAGTGTTTTCTAATGACCTTGCTCTTGCTGGCTCACTCCACGTTGAGCCTGCTGGTAAAGCTTCCTTTGTGATTAGCGGTGTTGCAGCTGGAGGAACATTGCAAGGAAAAGTAGTCGATCGGAACGGTTCCATTGTTCTTTCTAAAAGTTATACGGGAGACCCTCGTGCGATGGCTCATCATTTTTGTGATGACATTGTACAAACGTTGACGGGTCATCCTGGGATTGCCATGAGCAAAATTGCTTTTGTCAGCAACCGCACGGGGCGCAAAGAAATTTATACGGCTGATTATGATGGCTCCAATGGTCGTCAGATCACCCATGATAATGGGATCAGTGTTTCTCCTTCGCTCAGTCCGAGTGCTCGGGAGTTGGCTTATACAGGCTATCTCAGTGGCTATGCCGATATCTATTTAGTCGATCTCATGACTGGAGCACGGCAGCGATTGGTGAAATTTCCAGGAACGAATTCTGGACCTCGCTTTTCTCCTGATGGCAATCGCCTTGCCTGCACGCTTAGTAAAGATGGGCGTCCTGGACTCTACATTGTTGGACTTCATGGAGGCTTGCAACGTCTTACTCATACACGTGGTGCAGAATCATGTGGTACTTGGGCGCCTAATGGAAATGAGTTGATTTATTCTTCGGATGAAAATGGTAGTCCTCAGCTCTATCGCATTAGCGCTTTTGGTGGTTCTGGACGTTTCGTTTCAACAGGCTTTGGTTATGCCACTGAACCTAACTGGTCTCCTGATGGGCAACATGTCGCTTTCAATGTTCGTTCAGGAGGGGCCTTTGCAGTGGCTGTGCTTGATTTAGGAAGTGGTTCTGCCCGTATTGTTGCTCAAGGAGAAAATCCGGTCTGGGGACCTGACTCACGGCATTTAATTTTTAGTACCCACAATGCGCTGATGCTTTTTGATGTTCCGAGTGGAAAATCAATTCCCATTGTAAGTGGGCTTGGTGAAGTAACTGAGCCGACTTGGTCCCGCTAAAGTCTAGTCCAAATGCTACTGCTGCGGCGATGAGCTATGTCGCGCCGGTGCTCGCGTCATCGAGTATTAGCTATAC
>CAYYAN010000069.1:0-7851 GCA_964469825.1 uncultured Chthoniobacter sp.
TTTTTGAGCAATTGTTATTTTTGAAGCATCACTTTCTTGATTAGTAGCACGATTTTCTTCTGCCAGATCAGCGAGGTGATTCCAGCCATCATAAAGTGATTCTGCTGCGTGCATCACTCGAAGAATCTCTTCGGAAATATTTGCCTCATTCAAAGAAGCAAGAGGAACAATTTTGCTAATCATCAACATTCCTTCTTTTGTAATACAAGCAACAATTCCTGTTGTCAGTCGACTCGCAGCATTAAGTTGATGCAGGATTAAAAACCGATCGTGATTGATCTCTCGATTATCCAGATCAAGCAACATAAGATCAACTTCAATAATAATTGCATCAGGTTCAATCCCATTTTCTGGATTAAGAAGATGAGGGACCAAGCGCAAAATAAGATTTTCTGTTGCCATCTCAACCACTCCTTCTTGCTGGTCAAAATCTTCTTTTGTTATTGAAAAACCAACGGCAGCAAGAAATTTTTGAACCTTATTAAAATAAGCAGTGTGAATAAGACTGGTGCTCATCGGTGTTAATAATTTTATTTTAATCTAAAAATGGGAATAAAAATGAGAAAGTTTGCGTAAGGATTGCCGAAAAAAGTTTTTTTATTCACGCTTTTAGTTTTATACACGCTGCAATAAATCCTTTAAAAAGAGGATGTGGTGCATTGGGTTTACTTTGAAACTCAGGATGAAATTGAACAGCCAAAAACCAAGGATGGTTGAGTAACTCTACAATCTCTACCAATGTTCCATCCAATGATGTTCCTGAAACACTCAATCCTGCAGCCTCTATTCTTTCACGATAAGCATTATTGAACTCCCAACGATGTCGGTGCCGTTCTGCGATTTCAGTACAACCATATACTTGATGCGCTAGGGAATTTTTTTTGAGGAGCGCAGGCCATGTTCCTAACCTCATTGATCCACCTTTACTAGCAATCTCTTTTTGTTCTTCTAACAAACAGATTACTGGCTCTGGTGTCGTTGGATCAAACTCAGTACTATTGCTCCCTTGGAGTCCACAGACATTACGGGCAAATTCAATCGTAGCGATCTGCATTCCAAGACAAAGACCAAAAAATGGAATACCATGCTCGCGTGCATAGCGTGTTGCTGCAATCTTTCCCTCGGCACCTCGGTCTCCAAAACCTCCTGGAACAATGATTCCAGCAACTCCAGCAAGATATTTATCGGCTCCCTCTTGCTCGATTTCCTCTGCATCGACAATTATCAACTCTACTCCACAATCATTAGCCGCACCAGCATGAGTCAGGGATTCATAAATACTTTTGTAAGCATCTTGAAGTTCATATTTGCTAATGATTGCAACTGTAACTTTGTGTGCAGGAGAAACAATTTTATCAACCAAGCCCTTCCACTCTCCCATTTCAGCAGGTGGAGCTTGAATTCCAAATAAACGACAAATTTTTTCATCAAGCCCTTCTTGCTGTAGCATCAGCGGATATTCATAAATCGAATGCTCCACATCACGGGCCTCAATGACTCCATCAATAGGAACATTACAATAAAGTGATAACTTTTCACGCACTTCTTCATCAAGCGGTTGCTCTGTACGGCAAAGCAACACCTGAGGCTGCAAGCCAATTTCACGCAGCTTCGCTACACTTTGTTGAGTCGGTTTAGTTTTTAACTCACCTGCAGCTTTAATGAAAGGAACCAAAGTTACGTGCATGAGGATGGCATTTTCAGATCCAACTTGCAGAATGAATTGACGGATGGCTTCTAAAAACGGCAATCCTTCGATATCTCCTGTCGTCCCTCCAATTTCTGTGATTAAAATATCAGCATTCGCTGTCTGCTCAAAAGAACGAATCCGATTTTTGATTTCGTCAGTAATATGAGGAATCACCTGAACTGTTTTTCCTAAATAATCACCGCGGCGCTCTTTAGAAAGCACTGTCTCATAGACTTGGCCACTCGTTACATTATTAGCACGTGTCAGCAGTGAGTTGGTAAATCGTTCATAATGACCCAAATCAAGATCCGTCTCTGCCCCATCAGCTAGCACATAGACTTCTCCATGTTGCAAAGGATTCATTGTTCCAGGATCAACATTGAGATAAGGATCGAGCTTTTGTAACGCGACTCGCTGCCCCCGACGCTCTAAGAGCGTCCCTAGTGAGGCCGAAGCAAGACCTTTGCCAAGAGAACTAACAACACCACCTGTTACAAAAATATATTTCATCGTTTGTTAAAGCACAAACGATATACAAAGACAACCCAGCCTGCTATTGAAAAAATAAAAATTTTTTACAATCGCACCTGAGCCGTCCGCTTAGTCGCAATAGGACCACTCATTGGAATAGCATTTTTGTTTTGTTCTTTTATCTTTCTATTCAATTGATTCATTATTGCTATTCGTTCTTCCATTCTTTGCTCGATCTGATGAATTAAAACCTCTTTGATCTTTTGATATTCTGAATTTTGTTTAAAAGGTTCAAAAAATTTTTCAAGATCCCCTTTCATTTTTTCATCGGTCGTATTTGCCTGTTGGATTAATTGCACAAGCTCGCTTCCTCCACTACTCCAACGAGAAAACGCGTTTATACTTTTTTTCCAAGTATCTTGGAGTGAAAAATATTTTAAGGAATTTTGAACAGCACTGGGAAATCTATTAATAGCCCCAATAAATCCTCCTGCCATAGCACCGGTAGCAGCCGTCACAGCTGGCACTCCTGCATGAGCAGCAATAACAGCTCCTCCCCCACCAATAACGGATCCTAAAATAGCTCCTGGCACAACATAATCAGCACTTGTATTATTGCCTATCTTAGGAGGAGAGCCTGTTTTCAAATAAGAAGCTGCCATCCCACCGCTAGCTCCACCAATAGTTCCAACATTGGCTGCCGTAGAAGCACCCAAAGCAAGCGTTGCTCCAGATCCCATAACCATTGTTGGCATTATTCCAGCGATAGCTCCCACCACTCCTCCATAAAGAGCTCCTTCTAAACCACCCTTTCCTGTCTCAATGGCAGTGGTCGTAACAGCTGCTGCACTACGAGCTATCAGCTGAGCTGTCGCACCCAACCCTTCAAGAAGAGGAACATAAGGTGAAGATAAGTGTTGACGCATTTCTTGTAATAACAGTCCCTCACCTGGAGATGCTTTTTTTTGTAACAACTCTGGCATACTTGCAACAAGACTCCTCTGGTCAATGTCTTCTACCATAATAGCAACATCTTTAACCTTGATTGCTTCTGTGTACTCAGAAAGTTTTTCTTCTCCTTCTGATGAGCCACAATAACTGCTTAATGCTTTTTTAATAAGCGTTTTCACCTGGTTCTGCTCTGCACTCCTTGGCTCTCTATCTGGAGCCTGCATCTCGATCCATTTTCCATGCTCATCAGGAACATTAACTTTGATACCTGCAGGAATGATCGATGGTATAATGGAAGTCCATTCATCTTTTTTTCCGGGAATTAACATCGGAATACGAACAGGAGGCTCTCCTGTATTAAGAATAAGTTTTTTATCACCAAGATTTCGTCCGCGATTTGCCTCAAAAAGCTTCATACTCTCGGGAGATAAACCCTCTAAATTGAGGGCTCGTAGACAAGCCATTGTTGGAGCAATTTCAAGAAATTCTTCTAGTGCTCTTGCTAACCGACCCGTCTCATCTATGCTTTGCTTCAAATCTTGCACAGCTTGCTCAGGTGCCATCAAAACTTGAGTTACAGTGGCATTAGAAGCAGATAAAGTTCCAGAAGAGGGAACATTCATTTTTCGAGAAGAAGAGGAATCAACCACTTTTATTTCGTGACCTTGTTGATCTCCTCCAACCAATTTTTCATGAGTAGAAAGTCCAGTTTCATTCCTCTCTCCCAAGGTTTCCATGGAAATAGCACTAATTTCTTCGATGTTGGATGGCTGCAAATTTCCTCCGAGTTGCATAACTTATTTTAGATGTTGAGAGCTTCTTCTAAAAATCTTTTTCGCTCCGCATGTTCTTCATCGCTGACAATAGAAATCAGCGCTCCTGGTGATGTCAATGCTGGAAGTTGCACCCAAGAACGACAACCACCAAAACTTCTTTCCATCGGAAGTTGAATGATAGGACTCATGCGATAAACTCTCACAAAAGCAATATGCAATCCCTCACTTGCTCTTGTCGCATTATAAGAAAAACGTTCATCAATAACCGATTCATGCAACACATGAAGTTTTTCCAATCGTGCTATTTTTTGTCGATCACTGACAAAACCAGTCCAATCAACATGCACGAGATATTCTAAAGTTACTGTCTCTGGATTATCGGCAATAACAACAGGGTCATATGATCGGCGTATTTTTTCTAATTGTCCATGAAACCAAGTTGGAAAAAGAAAAAATTCCTGATGTTCAAATCCAAATCCTTTTTTTCCCTCAGCAATCCCTCCTTTACGCAAGAGCAAACTTAGATCACCAGCCCCTAACGCCTCACACACAAGAGCCCACTCTTTAAAGGCGATGCTATTTCCTTTGCTACGCAAAAGTGGCTCGTAGTTTGCAGTTCCTAGTTTACAGTTATTAGCTTGTTGCCTCATTAGAAAAGATAATATTAACTCCAATGCATGTAAGGAATGAAAAAATTGAAAATAATTTTTATTGTTTTATATACCATCTTCTTTTTCCATAAATTTCTACGAACTCTTAACTAGAAACTACAAACTAATGCCTCACTCCTTCGATCTTCACGTTCATACTTTTTTTTCGCACGATGCAACTAGCTCCCCAGAAGCAATGATTGAAGCTGCTAAAAATCGTGGATTGAGCGGTATTGCGATCACTGATCATGACACTTGCGAAGGTGTTGAATACTTGCGTCGTAAAGGATTCATTCGTAATGACGGCGAAGCGGTTGATGGCTTTTTAATTATCCCAGGCGTCGAAGTTTCAACTCAAGAAGGACATCTTCTCTGCCTTGGCACGACTCTTCCTAACATGAAGGGAAAGCCAGCACTAGAAGTTGTTGCAGCGATCCAGAAACGCGGTGGAATCGCAGTAGCGCCTCATGCTTATGATCGTTTTCGCGCTGGAATCAGGGAAGAAGTTTTAAATGATCTTGATCTTGCTGCTATCGAAACCTTCAATGCCGCTGTTTCCATGAAGCGCTTTAATATGCATGCCGCAAACTATGCTAAACGCCGCGGCTTAGCAAGCACTGCCGCAAGTGATGCTCATCATACTTCAACAGTAGGCATTAGCTCAACCAGTTATGAATTGCCAACATTATCCCAATCTGTTTTGCTATCAGCAATCTCTCAGGGCGGATCTCTTTCTCAAAATTACTTGTCTTTTTCGCAATCAATGAGGAAAAATTTTGGGAATTGGTTTAGAATTTTAAATACCAACCCAATTTCTAAATAATGTTTATGGACCCAAGCATTCCTCACTTTCAGCTTTCACCTACGTTTGACCAATTATCAAACAACAATGATAGCCAGCCTACTTCGGGGGATTCGACCACAGGAGAAGCATCTCGTGTTCATCACTCTATCTCAGAAAGCGCTAACTCTACTCCTCAATCTCCTCGCTCTATTTTAAAAAGTAGCTCTTCTGGGCATAATATAGCTTCTACCTCATCAGAAATTGCTTCATTCAAAGGAAAAAGCACTGTTCGCTTCGCAAATAACATTCAAGAAGAGGCTCCGAGAGAAGAAGGAAAAACCTCTCTCCATCATGTTGAAGTTGTCTCTTCAGAAAATCCCTTTGAACCCATATTAACTCAAGATCGAACTCCCAGCGCAGATGAACAGAATTTAAAACCCAATAAATTTACACTACAACAATCAAAACAAATTCAACAGTGGGCTAAAGATATTCTTGCAACACGAACAGAAAATTTGAAAGTAGCAACAAAAGTGTATAACAAATTCGTTGCAGCAAATCCCAATCTTGATGAAGGAAGTATCTCTCTCATTAAAGAAAAATTTTCAGTGATTCAAGACCATCTAGCAAATGCCAAAAAATATAAAGAGTGGACAGCTGTCAGACATTCTCTACTTCAAGGAAACAAAGCAGTAGCAAAAAAATTAGAAGAGAGTGGCTTTAACATTGGTTCTGATTGGAGTTTTCAAGAACTCCAACAAGATTGGAACTTGGCAAAAAAAGAACCATGGGCCACCCATGATGCTCTCTTTGATCTTCAAAAGACAATTGGTGCTGCAATCGATCAGAACAAATCAGCTAACAATGAGTTACCCCAACAAGCTTCATCAGAACAACAATTACCTCAAACCACTCACATTAACAGCAATTCCGAAGAGCAAAAATCTGAACACGATAAAGAAACCAATGACAGCTCTGTAGATGAGACTCATCAAGATCATGTCTATATCCCTGGAATGGGAACGTTGGATCGACACAAACACGATATTCATGGAGCAGAACCTAATGACAATGGCGGATACACTGTTACAGATATGACGGGCAGAAGATATGACCGTCTACCTAAACCATCTTCTACTGATTCGTGCACTATTTCTTAGTGAAAGCTTTCTTTATCCCTTCGGATGAACGGGAACCCCGAGAGGCACTATTTCATCCGTACAGCATGTTTTCGGTCGAGCTTAAGAACCCCTTCAGATCCTGATAAAACCATGGCTTTCGGATCACTGATTTTTTCACCACGCCATGTTACGCTTCCTCCTTCAATAAGACGTCGTACATCACCGCGTGACTTAGCGACTCCAAAAGATTGTTGGAAGGCATCAACAACAAGCGAGATAGCATCACGTGGCACATCAGCAAGAGGAGCATAATCAGGCAACTCAGCAGACTCGAGATCCTTTTTTGAAAAGCGAAGTTCAAAATCGACACGTGCTTCTTGAGCCGCATAGGTTGTGTGGTAGCGAGCAACAATCCGCTCTGCTAATAATTTCTTAGCTTCCATAGGATGAAGAGAGTGATTCAGCTGCTCACCCAGTAACAACGTGTAATAACTTTCCATGAGCTCATCGGAAATACTCATCAATTTTCCAAACATTGTTGTTGGCACTTCATCAACGCCGACGAAATTTCCAAGGCTCTTGCTCATTTTTTGAACTCCATCGAGTCCAACGAGGAGTGGCATCGTCATGACAATCTGTTGTTCTTGTTTTTCTTCGCGCTGAAGATCACGCCCTACGAGCAAATTGAAAAGTTGATCAGTGCCCCCCAATTCGACATCAGCTCGTACCATAACAGAATCCCAACCTTGCATTACCGGATATTGCAATTCATGCAAATGAATCGCATGACCTTGATCAACACGATTCCGAAAATCTTCGCGCTGCAACATCTGCTGCAACGTGACACGGCTATTGAGCTTGATCACATCCGAAAATGTCATTGGCGCGAGCCACTCGCTATTAAAACGGAGTTCTGTCTTATCGGGATCCAAAACTTTGAATGCTTGCGATTGATAACTCTTTGCATGTTCTAAAATTTGCTCCAAAGAAAGATGCGGCCGTGTCGTAGAACGCCCACTCGGATCGCCAATCATTGCTGTGTAATCACCAATAATGAGGACCGCTTGATGTCCCAACTCTTGAAATTGACGTAATTTTTGTAAAACGACTGTGTGGCCGAGATGAATATCAGAAGAAGTGGGGTCAACACCAAGCTTGATACGGAGCGGCCGTCCCAGCTTGAGTTTAGTTTGAAGTTCTACTTTACTGTGAACATTAACACAGCCAGTGATGAGTTGTTCTAAGGAATCAGTCATGGAAAAAGGTTACAAGTTACAAAAGTTACAAACTACAGGCTACAGAAAAAATTCTATCTTTCCTCAAAATTCTTTCTCCAGCATTTTTCGAACTTCTTCGGGTGATTTTTTTTGTTGAATCGCTTGTTGTAAATCATGATCAAGACTTCCTT
>CAYYAN010000070.1:0-7846 GCA_964469825.1 uncultured Chthoniobacter sp.
GCAGCCATCGGACTTCCCGGCTTTCGCAGTAGAGAGGGATGAAATATCCGGGCTAGAAGAAAAATTATTCTCATGAGCTATTGAGAGATAATTATCAATAACACCTTTTACCGTCAATTCAATTTTTAAACTCGAGCTAAAAAGAACGTATGTTGAAACCCATTTCATTTTGTGGTTCAACAAGAACTTTTTCTAAAATCCTAGCGGCAATGGTTAATGCTCTCATCATTGCTTCTAAGCGCGTTAGTTGCTCCCGATCAACTTCCTTTTTAATCTTTTCTTCTGTTGTACGACGTAACTCTAACACCCGATCTCGCAGCATGGAGCGATAACTTCCATTGAGATCATTGGTTAGATGCTTTCCCATATCTGTCAACTGCTTCTTTTCGGTATTCATAAAAGGAATGTATGTTTGTATAAAAAGAAGACCGTTGTGTCAACAAATGAACTGGCCCGGATATTTGATCACTCTCATAACGAAGAAGCTGTGAAAGCTGATGAGGCAAGGCAGACGAAGGAGTGTATAAGGAAATACTCAACGAGTCGAGCGCCGATGGGACGCAGCCATTAGCGTCAGTAGTAGAATTTCGAAAGAGGGCTATTGACCTGAAATAGGAATTAACTTTCTGCTTCCGTGATTAACTAGCTCAATCCCTTGTGTCGTAATAGCCTCTACGCTGTATCCATTCCTAACTTTTGCACCAATAAAAATATGCTCTCCATTTCTAAGCACAGCATAAGGAAAAGAAGAAATTGAAACCGAAACAACAGGTGCATTAAAAAAAACCTGTTGCTGTACTGGCGTTGGACTCACCATTACTAAATTAGCAAGCTTCACTTTATTGCCAAAAGTTCCTTCTAATTCTTGAAGCGCTCTCTTCCAACGCTGCTGATCTCCTTCAAATACAGATCCAGTCAATGTTAGATTATTTCGCTCTGGTGTTACGACAATCGAGCCAAATTGATTTTTCATGAGAATATTCATTGCTATTTTAGCTGCTTCTTCTCCTAAAATAATATGGTATGTATTATCTGTAATAGCCGGAATATCTCTTGCTATCTGCTCTTTCATGGAATCAAAAGCATTTTGATTAGGAACATAACCTGTCCATGTTGCTCTTCCTTTTTCATCAACAACAACCGAAACAGAAAGATTTAATGCCTGCATCATAGCTAGTCCACTGTCATCAATATCATCAATGTTAATGAGAACATTGACTACTGGCAGATTCTTTTTATTAAGAATACGACGGACTTCATCATACTCCACTTGATTTTTTGTATAAATGTAAAAAACATTTTGTCCACTTGTAGTAATCGGCTTGATGTAAATTTTAGGGAGTAATTTCTGTAACGTTTGGATCGCTGATTGTGTGATCTTTTGTTCTTCTCTACTATCGAGTTCTTCAGTTTTCTGAAAATTGGAAGGTTTAAACTCTGCTCGATTCATTTTAAAATTCTTGCGAACTAACACTCTTAAAAAAGCAACTCCTAAAAACAGGAGAACTCCAATTAGAATAAGCGATATGATAGACTGTCTCGAAAGAGCTAATCTTTTTTTTACGGAAACTGGTGCTGTTGGTAATGTCTTTGTTCTTTCTCCTTCGGGGGGAGCAGCAGGAGCCTCTGCTCTCACTTCTTGAATATTAGGAATCGTAACCGGAGGCCAAAGTTGCTCACTGGGACCACCAGTGAGATGAGTACTTCCCAAAGTGAGAACATCACCTAACTTTAATTTACCTACAGCTCCTTCAAGCTTCTTACCATTGATAAAAACAATCCCCTCTTTGGGAACAATATCAAAAGCCTCTTCCTCTCCCTTTTTAATCTGACAATGAACTGAACAGATATGAGGATCATTGAGGATTAAATCACAATCAACGGAAGTCCCAACAGTCACCTCTCCTAAAACTAAAATTTGTGCTCCTGCATTGGGCCCATTGAGTACTTTAATCAGCCAAGGTTTTATCATCAGGCAACAGGCTACAGACTGCAGGCTACAGGTTACAGAAAAAAATCGTTTCAGGATCAATTGAGTTAGAAATAAATTTCACCCATTGATTTCCTTACAGGCACTATCCTGACTAGCGTTGCTGCAAAGAAATGATTTCTCGCACAAGTTGAGCTAACCAATATGCTTCCGCTTCCCAATGGGTCTCTTGACAGCGAGTTGCTAAGAGATCTACCTCACGAGCTGCTTGTGAAGCTCCTTCCAGTCCAGCAGAAGAGGGAATTTTTTTGAGATAAAAAAGAGAGCTCTGAAAAATTTCAGCACTTTTAGAGACCAGTTGACTTAACATTTCTGACCCTGGGGGGATAGCTGCGCGAGCACCTTGTTCGAGTGCTTCCTTCATAGCCATACGTTCTTCAATGTGCTGAGTACGATGATTAAGAGCTCGAGCCAATGGGAGCACATGGTTTTTGTCTGGAGCAATTAAGAAAGTAAAAGGAAGTAGTGGTACACTCAAGAGAACCAATATAGTTCTAGGCATGTCGCTTATCAACTCACTCGAATCATTATTTTCCACATATTCAGAAATTAGATCAGGCATCATAGTCAATAGAACAGGAGTGGCCAGTGCACCCAGAGCTAGGTTAAGAACTCCTCCTCCAACAACTAAAGCCCCATCAACTACCTCTTGCCCTGTCAAGGCAGCAGCATTTGCTATACGACTAGCAAACTCATCACGGATATCTACAGCAAGGTTCATTGACAAGATAATCTCTGCAAAAGCTGCTAGCGCTGATGCCATCTCAGAATGATCCAAAAGTAAAAGAGCTTCTTCGTTGCTCTTGCAAACATGCATGGTTTCGATGATAGGAATCCAAGTTCTTTGAGCCCTAAGAAAGGCCTCTTTAGCACAAGCAACTTTTGCACTCTGTTTCCAAAAACCTTGAAGATGAAAAAACGTGATAGTGAGTTGTTGCTGCTCTTCTTCCAAGACAGATCTCTCTTCTTGAACTTTTTGAGCGAGGTCTTTTGATATCAGCACTGCTTGATTTCTTTTTTGACCGAGTAACGGAACAAGCTCTAAGGCTGCTTTAAAAGATTCTTTCCAATTCGTCTCATTACTCTCAGTTATAGCTCTCACAAAAGAGTTTTCGGCTTGATAAACAAGAGTCCAAAAATCATGACTTTCTTGTATCTCTGAAAAATCCCATTGCCTTTTAAAACGATCAAGCGCAATTCTTTGACCTTGTTGATAAGCCTCTAGCGTTTGAGAAAACGTTTGAAGAGCTTGCTCTGTTGAATAAAGAACATCTTTCCATAAAGAGAAATCCCAAGAAGAAAAATTTTGTCCTTTAAAAAGTTTCTCCATCATCTCTTTCTTGACCTCCCAAGCTATCCCGTGCCGTCTTAGTGCCTCAGCATAGAGGGCCTTAGCAGCCCACAATTCTTTTCCATGCTCAATATCTTCACGATTTTGAATCCAATTAAAAGTTGCTTGTTGAGGGTCTTGAAAAAGACCAGAACGTTGTCGATAAGACTCTGAAGCTTTTTCCCAAACTGCTTGAGTCATTGCAGATTGAGTTGCAGCCATTTTCCATGATTCGGCATCATGTGCATGATTCCAAGCTTGATATGCTCTTTGTTCACTCGTAGTAGCATCTTTCATTAAATGAGAGATCGCAGGTTGCATTTCTCGCAGTGCATTTCCCCAAGCTGTTACCGCGTCCTCCACTTTGTTGAGATTTTCTTTCCAGAACCCTGCATAAGCATTGGGCGAAATTTGATAGAGAGCTTTCTGTGCTATAGTAACTTTTTCACGAAGAGAACGAAAATTTAGAGCCTGTGCTACAATTTTAGCTCTCTCGCTTTCTCTTAGTTCAACCCACTTCAAGGCCCTAGCTCGCTCATCTTCAGCTAGCTCTTGTTGAACCCATTCTTGTTCGGCCTTATTAGCTGCATCGAGAGCTGCTCGTTTTGATTTTTGCCGAGCCGTTAATGAAGCGTTGCGCCTTGCAACCGTTGCATGAGCTTGACGAGTTTTTCTTTCCGCTTCTGCTATGGCATTATGAATTGCCATCTCTTCTGCTTCATTAGCATTAATGATGCTTTCATTGTAGTTACTCTTAGTAAATGAAGTTAGATTTTCCCACAAGTTTTGATGACCAAGATAATGATCATGAGCAGCTCTCAAAACTTGAAGAGTGGCATTCTGTTCTTGAGCTTGCATTGAAGTTCTCCAGAGCGATCTAATTTCAGCAAATTCTCGAACTTCTTTTAGGAAAGTATCATAAGCTTCTTGATCAATTTCACGAATGGTCTTGCAACGAGCTAATTCCCTAAAAAGCCAAAAGTCAGAATTTTTTTGATTTTTATCTATAATATTCAAACGTTGTCGAACTAATTCTTCTTCATACAATGCCTTCTCAACTTTTTTCTTCCAAGCTTCGATTTCGGCATTTCCTTTTTTTTCTAGAGCAACACTCTGAGCCTCTTGATAAGCTTCTTCCAAGCTTTCTTCGCGATATTTAGTAAGAGTTTCTTGTTCTAGTTGATCAATTATTAAAGAGAGTCGATCTCTCTCTTGTCGTTGTTGAGCATTAGGACGACGGATGGAAGTGAGTCTTTGGAGCGTGATATTTTTTTGTCCAATTTCTGCAAACAGGCGATTCATACGATCACTTTTTTTTGTCATGAGATCGAGATGGTAGTCACCTTTGCGTTGATCTACTTCCTCTTTTTGAACTTCACCTTCTTCTTGTTTGTCTTCACTCATCACGTGCTGCCAAAGTTGATTTATGGCCTGATCTTTTTGCTGCAATCGCTTGAGCGCTCTTGAATGAAGCGTCTTATCGACAACCGTGGCCTCAATAAATTCGCGCGCTAACTTGTCCCATTCTCTTTTGGCTGCTTTCAATTCTCCTTTCAATATTGTCTGAAAATTTGAAAGTGCTGTGAATCGTTTAACCCAAGTTGAGTCGTTTTGATTTCGCACAGCTTCTAAGGCAAGCTCATCTGCTTTTGCCGCTCTACATTCTTGCGTGAGCCGATCGACTACTGCTCTAACCTCCCATCGCACTGTTTGGATTTCCCATTGATTTTTCCATTTTTGAAATTGAGAAATTTTTTCTTTTTCTTCTTTTCGCTTCTGTTCTGCTGCTTGCGCTTTTTCATCAGCCTCTTGCCATGCATCAAAGAAAGCTTGATCGTGAGTGTGAGTGACTTCGTCTGGAGCAAGACGTTCTTTTTCAGTTTGCAAAACAAGTTGTTTCCAAGCATCAACAGCTTGGGTAACTTCAGTCGTAGCTAAGTGAAGTCTCTTTCGCTCTGCTTTACTTGCTTGGCTGCTGGTACCGCTCAAGACACTACCACTCCAAGAATGAATACTTTGACTATAAATGCTGCTATTTTTGGACCCCCCACTCTTAACATCAGTATGAGTTTTTAAACTTCGAGACTCATTTCCTTGTTCATCATCGTGTTCTTCTGGAGTCATAAAGCGAAAAAAACTAACAGGGGCGGAAACTGTTGCTCCTGTCTTTGTAGCATCGTGAAACAAATCAGTAGTAGTGATTGCTTGAAGTTCTGGATGATTAGTTTTGTATTCGGCAAAGAGCCGCTCGCGTGATCGAAGAAGTTCTTTCGCTTCTTCTGCGGCTTTCCAGCGAGCTCGGTCGAGATCATTAGGAAGTGTGACTTCAGGAATCAAAAAAGCAGGCTTTTGAATAAATGCCCCTGCAAATGGATTCTCAAATTTTTGGAAAGGAGATTGCTGTTGATAAATTCTTCGGGCTTCATGTAATAAAGCTTTCCCAATGGTTTCTTTAAATTTAGTTAGAAGGACTGGCCCGGTAGACAGAATCAATTTTGATGGATCGTTGAACCTTAAACTGGATAACTGGAACTCCCTTATTCCTTCTCGAAAACTTGGTAATCGTAACACAAAAGAATTTATTTGATGATAGTTCTCTTGCCGCTTTTGAATTCGATTTTGAGCAATGGCGAGTTTTTTCTCAGCAATTATCAAACCCTTTCTTACTGGAATGGCTGCACGTTCTAGGTCTTCTATTTCCTGATTTTTCGTTGAAAGATTTGTTGCGATATTGATCAAAAGATCATGAGCATTTTTTAATTCAAGAAAGGCAAAACTCATCTCATCCTCTTTATGAAGCAGCTGAGTAGCATTATTAGGATCGATTGGGTTTTCGAATAAAACTTTGATTTCCTCGTCAATTTCTTTAAGTCGTGTTTTGCAATAATGATGATCTTCAAAACCGACTGCTTGCTCCTTCATTAGTTGAGCGGTGTGTGTGAGAAGAGCAACAAGAGCGGGTTCCATTTTAGATAATTCTTGAAAAGCTTTCTCTCGCTCTTGTTTTAGAAGTATCACCGAAGATTGTTCTATTAACTTTTCTTTTAGTCCTGCAAGCACCTGATCTAGAGCCCATGCAGGATCGCTGAGACCGTGATTTGTCAAAAGTTCTTGTTGAGATAGATCACCTTTTCCTGATTGCAAAAGATGCAACGCCCAATTCTTCCAATCAGTTTCTTGAAAACTCATAATAGGAGGACGCAGTGCTTTTAATGCTACTTGTATTGCGGTTTGTTCCAGACAAAGTGCTTCTTCTTCTCGTTTTGTCGCCCCAGATTGAAGCCAGTTAGCCAATTGATTGATCTCATTAAAATCATCTATTGCTTTTTCTACAGCTGCCTCCGCACTTAGCACGTTATAAGAGGCAATCATTTCGTCTTTATAAAACCACATTTGATTAACGAAATCAGCAATAGTGGAAGTGGCATGAGCAATACCTCCTAAAGGAATAGGTCCAGGAACATAGCTTAAGGGATTAATGACTTTTTCTGCACATTGAGAAAGACGAGCCAAAAATGTTGCATCAATATCGATAGCCTTTTGAATTTCTTTAACCTTAACAAGAGTAGATTTAGCATGTTGAAGAATTTGTTCTTTCAGTTCTTTTTCTTTTTGTGCTTCAAAACGATCTTGCCAGGCCTCCAAAGAATTATTCCACATTTGATCAACAACATTGTAATGATCGTCTGCAATAACGTTAAGCGGTTGAGCTGCCATCTTACGAATGAGCTCTCCAACAGATTTTTTTTCAGATTGATAAACGCTCAAATCTTTCTCGCGCACTTGTTTTTCAATGAATTCAAAAGTTTGCCTCATTAACTGAGCACTAAGAGGTCTGCTATCATCAAATTCAAATTCGCTAACAAAAAAATGTTTGATATCGATGCTCGGGTATTCCTCTTCAAGAAGATTTTTAAAAATAGCCATGATGGCTTGATCTTCTGCCTGAACTATTGCTGTCGGTTCTGAGAGGTTTACATCTTGAGCAACAAGAATCATCTGCTGATTAATGCATTCTGCCTTTTTTTTTAAAACAAAACGAGATGCTTCAGGATAGCGTTCCAAAGCTGTTTGAAAATCTACTAAAGAAATTTCCTCTTCTGTTTTTTCCTTTTCTTCTTTGATTGCAACTTCATTAGCTCGTACTGGATTAAAATCATCGGTCTTACTGAATTTGCTCTCTTCGTGTCTGCGATTCATCTCCGTGATTTCAGGAACAGATTTTTCCCCTTCTGTTTTTTCTGGCTCTTTCCACATTGGCGGCATAGCTAACAGGGGAGCAAGAGTAATAAAGACGATCAAAAAAATTCGTATTAATTTTTTTATAGAATACATTAAAAAGAAGCTAGTGTATTGAAAATTTGCTGCTGCGGATGAAGAGCAAGAAGCTGCGGCATAGAGATGAGGAGTCTATATGCAAACACTCAACGAGTCGAGCGCCGACGCAACGCAGCTCTTCGTCGCGAGACATCGCGCAGCCTGATGTAGACAAGGAAGGCGACGGATTGCGACGACGGCTGTATGTT
>CAYYAN010000071.1:0-7816 GCA_964469825.1 uncultured Chthoniobacter sp.
GTCTTTTACTTCGTCCCAGAGAGCGACTGCTTTGAGAGAACGTTCGACGGTTTCTTCTAGAACAGCACGCTGACGCTGACCAGTAATGCGCAACGGATAGACAATATTTTCATAAAGGGACATCGGAAAAGGATTTGATTTTTGAAACACCATCCCAATACGTCGTCGAAGAGCAATAATTTCTACACTTGGATCAAAAATACTAGTGCCATGGATCGTGATATCTCCAGCATGGCTAACATTCGGAATTAGCTCATTCATGCGGTTAAAATTTCTCAACAATGTTGATTTTCCACAACCAGAAGGCCCAATGAAAGCAGTCACTTGACGATCAGGAATCTCAAGGTTGATATCAAACAAGGCCTGCTTTTTTCCATAAAAAAAATCAAACTCTTTGACTTCAATAAAGCCATCATTAAGTAATGATCCTTGTCTTTTGTCAGTTGTCGATTGTCGGTTATATTCGGCTTGTTGGTCCATCAGAAACAGTAATGTTATTTTACATTGGCAGAGTAAAGAAGTCTTTTCTTTTTGAGAATATGTAGCATGTTTAATTTTCTGATAGCCGACAACTAATAACTCTTCCTACCTTTTTTTAAAAAATATTTGAGCCATCACATTAATTCCTGTCACGATCACAACTAGCATGAGCGAGGCTGTCCAAGCCATCTGAACTTGGTAAGAATACGGTAAAGAGGAAAAATTATAAATAAAAACAGAAAGGGAAGCTGTTGGCTCCATCAAAGAGTGTCCCCAATTTTGATTAAAAAGAGCGGTAAACAGAACTGGCGCTGTTTCTCCTGCAGCTCGCGCAACAGCCAACATAACTCCCATCATGATGGCAGGCAGCGCCTCTGGAAATATAACATGCCAGATTGTTTGAAATGCTGTTGCACCTAATCCATAAGAGGCATCTCGATACGAAGAAGAGACCCCTCGTAATGCCTGTTCAGAAGTGATTAAAATAGTCGGGAGCATCAGCACTGCCAATGCTACTCCACCGGCTAATGCTGAAAAATTACCTGTTGTTAATACAACAAATGCAAATGCAAATGCACCACAAATGATAGAAGGAATCCCTGTTAGCAACTTTGCTACAAATCGAACAAAACTAGAAAATCTGGCATAGGGAGCATATTCATGAATAAAAATAGCACCTAAAATCCCTAAAGGTGCTGAGAGCATTAAAGCAATCGCAACCATTGTGACTGTTCCAAGAATAGCATTACCAAATCCTCCTTCTTCTAGACCAGGCGGAGGAGGAAGTCCGGTCAAAACACCAAAATTCAAGAGAGGCAATCCTTTTTTTAATAACAAAAAAAGAAGCGAAAAAAGTGGTATCAACGTCAACACAGAAAGAAAGAAACAGAGCACCGTCAATGCCTGATTGCGAACGAGGCGAATCCAAGAAGTTTTTCCCGCTTGCTGATAAAAAAAATGAACCATAGGTTAATGCCTTGCAAAACTTTTTTGTGTCTTCTTTAAGACTAGCTCGCCAAAAAGATTGACCACAAGTGTCATGATAATCAAGAGCAATGCCGCATACATGAGAGCATTGATTTGGAGTCCATCAGCTTCAGCAAACTGATTAGCTAACAAAGCTGATAAAGTATTCGAAGGAGAAAAAAGAGAAAGCGTCCACCTTTGACTATTGCCAATGAGCATAGCAACAGCCATGGTCTCTCCCATAGCGCGACCAAAACCCAAAATAGCAGCCGCGATAATTCCCTGAGCAGCACAGGGCAAAAGAACATGAAATATTGTTTCCCACCGCGTTGCTCCCAGTGCGTATGATCCTTCACGCAGAACCATGGGAACAGCTACTAAAGCAGCACGCGAAATGGAGGTAATTGTTGGGAGAACCATAAGCGCCAGAACAAGACTTGCTGCCAGCAAGGAATTTCCATAAGCAGGACCTTTAAAAATAGGAATTAAACCATAATGTTGACTGATCATCGTTCCATATTTTTGAACTAAAGGAACAATCACAAAAATTCCCCAAAGCCCATAAACCACGCTAGGAATAGCTGCTAACAGATCGATAATGAACCGCATAGTATGTTGTACGGAACTAGGCAGAAAGTTTTCACTCAAAAAAATAGCAATCGATAATCCTAAAGGTAGCGCTAAAAGGAGCGCTATCAAACTACTTGTCAGTGTTCCAATGAGCATTGGAAAAACTCCATAAAGATCACGATTGGGTTGCCATTCAGAGCGAATTATAAAACGCCAACCAAAAATATTCATTGCCGGCCATGCTTTATTAGAGATTTCATAAAGCATAAGTCCCAGAGTAGCCACAATCATGACTGCCGCAAGAAAGCAGAAAATGCGTAGTAAATCGACGCGAGGCAGAAAAGTCTTCATTTCAATCCCGCTAATGCCTCTTTCGCTTTTTCCACAACGTTCGCTGGCAGGGGAAGGTATCCCAATTGCGGAGCTACGAGTTGACCTGCTGTTAGGGCATAGGTCATAAAATCTTGAAGCGCAGCTTTTTTGTCAGCGGGATACTCCTTTTTTAATATAATCCAGGTAAATCCGGTAATCGGATAGTTATCACGTCCAATTGGATCATAAGCAAAATCACGAAGATTACTTGGAAGTTGAATGGTTGCCAAGGCTGCTGCACCTGAAGCTAAGGAAGGAGCAACAAATTCTCCTGCCTTGTTTTCTAAAAGCACCATTGCCAATTGATTGTTTTTGGCAAACCCAAATTCCATATAACCAAAACTACCTCGTGTCTGCTTAATCAAGGAAGTTACTCCATCATTACCTTTGCCAGAGAGACCAACAGGCCATTTTACAGATCGTCCAACTCCAACTTTCTCTGCAAACTCAGGACTAATAGCTGCCAAATGGCCCGTTAAAAGAGCTGTTGTTCCGCTGCCATCCGAGCGAGTCACCACTGTAATTGGAGGAAGATCTGTGAGTGCAGCAATCGCAGGATTGTTTTTTAGAATGAGAGGATCCTTCCATGTTGTAATTTTTCCTAATAAAATGCCTACGTAAGCCTCTCGGCTCAAACTGAGCGAAGGAATTTCTGGAAGATTATAAGAAAAGACAATTGTTCCTGCGGTTGCTGGAATCATGATGACTCCCTGTTTCAATTTTGCTATTTCTTCATCACTCATTGCAACATCACTGGCGCAAAAATCAGTTAATCCTTTGATAAAGTTATTCACCCCTGCTCCACTTCCAATGCCTTGATAGTTGACCGCAACAGTGGGATGTTCTTTTTTAAATTGAGCTGCCCAGCGTTGATAGAGAGGAGCTGGAAAAGTGGCTCCAGAGCCATTGAGAACAGTCGTTCCGCTCCATGCAGGCAATACTCCTGCTATCATCAGTGCGATCGCAAAAAATAATATTTTTTTCATATGAAGAGCTTTTAGTTTAACTTGAGTATACGGTCTCTGCCAAGCTTTACCTCTTTTCTAACCATTCTCTAGAACGATAACGCTCCAAAGCCAATTCATGAGCTTCAGCCAGCCACACCGAGTTTTCTTTCAGCAAGGCAACTTCAGGAGCAAGTTGTTTCGCCAATGAAATAAAAAAATTTCTCCTATTTTCTATCTCCCATCTTCTATTTTTAATTTGAATGCTCCCTTGATGAAGGAGCCTTCCTCTTGAACGACGTTGCGCCCCTCCAACGATTTTTTTTTGATCTAACATCACATCACAGGGACATGGCGCAACAAAACAACTAGCTCCAACAACCTGATCTTCTAAGGTTGCCAAGCAAGCTTTAATCTGATGATCTCGAAGAACAATAACAATCGCTTCATGAAGTTGCCGATAAAAAAGCGAGGCTCTCTGTATGACAATGGGTTCTTTTTCAGGAATCATGAGTGAAAAGGTAAAGTCTTCTCGATGCTCAACACAACCGCCACCACTCCAGCGGCGGACTAAATCGTCATTTGGGTAAAGAGCCTTGACCAATTCCTGTTTTTGAAAATAACCAAATGTCACACAAGCGGACTTCCAACAATAAACTCTTAAGAGAGGTCTCTCAACCTGCCCTAGCAAAACCTCATCAAAAGCCATTTGTTCAGGGCCTTCGAGAGGCGTAGTGGAAAAAAGAAGATCGAGATGGGAAAACATAGAAAAACAGTAAAGAGTGAAGGATCAAGGGTGAAGAGTATTTTTTTGTCGTCAATCAAATCGCTATTCATGAAATTTATTTTTTATAAAAAGTAATCAAAAAAATTTTCACACTTCACTCTTTACTCTTTACCCTTTACTCTGCTCATCTATGGCAAAATCTCCACTTGGCAAAGGTCTCGGCTCCCTGATTGGCTCAGGAAGAACTGCCGCAATCGCTTCCCCAACTCCCATTGAAGAACAAGGGGAACGGATTCAGCAAGTACGCCTTGACCTCATTGTTCCCAGCCCTCTTCAACCTCGAACAGAATTTCGTGAAGATCATCTAAAAGAATTGATCGATTCGATTCGCGAACGTGGCATTATTCAGCCACTCATCGTTCGCAAAGTTCAAGGTCGTTATGAGTTAATCGCTGGCGAACGCCGTTGGCGCGCCTCACGTGAAGTAGGAATTGACGAAGCTCCTGTCATCGTCCGAAATGCCAGTGATCAAGAAGTGATTGAGCTAGCATTGATTGAAAACCTCCAACGCGAGGGACTTAATCCTATTGAAGAAGCGATGGCTTATCAGCGCCTCGCCACCGAATTTCGTTTAACACAAGAAGCCATCGCCCAGCGCGTTGGGAAAAGCCGTGCCG
This sequence comes from uncultured Chthoniobacter sp., assembly GCA_964469825.1. GTDB lineage: Bacteria > Verrucomicrobiota > Verrucomicrobiia > Chthoniobacterales > UBA6821 > CAIWMF01. The sequence goes on from CAYYAN010000071.1 coordinate 4,737, forward strand.
TTGTTGCTAATGCTATGCGCCTTCTTGATCTGGATGAGGAAGTCAAAAGTTTCCTTGTGCAAGGACGCCTCAGCGTAGGACACGCTAAAGTTCTTTTAGGGCTCAAAAATCGAGAAGAACAACGTCTCCTTGCTCATCAAATCCTTCGCCGAAGCGCCTCCGTACGTATTGCAGAAGAAATGGTGGAGGCTCAGCTTCGTACTAAACAAGGATCTTCTTCGCCGCGTCGCGGCAAGAAAAAAACCGCTTCAGTCCTCTCTCCTGCGTTGCTTCATTTACAAAATAAATTACAGCATCGCTTTTCCACTCGTGTTGTAATTGAAGATGGAGAAAAAAAAGGCCATATTCTCATTGAATATTATGGCTCCGATGATTTAGGAAGATTGGTAAAAGAGTTGGGAATTGCAGAGGCAGAGTAGATTGAATGTATACGTTCATATGAACGGATACCGTAGAATTTATGCTAGAGCATTTTAAATAAATCTGTAGCCGCGCACTGCGGTGTCACTCCGGTGCTCGCTTCCTCGAGTATCAGAATACACTGCGGGTCTGCGCTCCTCGTTTCTGGCATTGCATCGGTTACAATTTTATTTAAAACGCTCTAATCTCCCACAACACGCTTTAAACTTCTTTCCACTCCCACACGGGCAAACATCGTTGCGACCGATCTTCGGAGTCTCACGTTGAAAGCTTTTTTCAAAAATAGTTTCCTCCTCGCGCTGCTCTTGCTGAGCTGGTTGCGAGGTGACTACCGAAGCAGCAGCTAACGGATCTGATTGCTGCAAGAATTGATGAGGCATATTTGCAAGGATAGCCTCGAAGGCTTTGAGATTGCTTGTGCTTCGGAAAAGATTATGTAGCACTTCTGCTTTGATATTATGCATAAGCTCCACAAACATCTTATATCCTTCTGTCTTATATTCAGTTAACGGATCTTTTTGACCGTACGCACGCAAGTTAACTGCTTCTCGCAAACCATCCATTGCATAAAGATGCTCCTGCCAGAGACGATCGATGGCATTCAACATCACATACCGTTCTAATCCTTTCCGTGCAGTCGGATCTTCGGTACTCGATTTTTTATCATAAGCCTCTTTCAGAAGCTTGATCAAAAATTCACTATTCTCTTCAATAGTGCGACTCGAAAAATCAGCCTTCTCACGCGTTAGCCCCAATGGAAAGGTAGCATGAACCCATTGCAACAATCCATCCTCATCCGGCACTTCTGCAGGTTGTTCTTCTAAGAATGCAGCTACTTTTTTAGGAACCACTTCTTCAATCACCTCATCAACCATAGCACGAGGATTTTCTCCATCCATCACTTCATTGCGATAACCATAAATCACATTTCGCTGCTGATTCATCACATCATCAAACTCTAATGTCCGACGACGAACGAGGTAATTACGCTGCTCGACCCGCTTTTGAGCCGTCTCTACACTTTTATTGAGCCAGGGATGTTCTAACTCTTCTCCTTCTTTGATTCCAAAACGTTCCATGATTTTAGTCATCCGATCACTGGCACCAAAGTTCCGCATTAAGTCATCTTCAAAACTGACATAAAACCGAGAAAGCCCAGGGTCTCCTTGACGTGCACAACGTCCTCGCAACTGCCGATCGATACGGCGCGATTCGTGACGCTCAGTACCCATGACGAAAAGTCCGCCTAATTCAGCTACCCCTTCTCCCAATTTAATATCAGTACCACGACCGGCCATATTAGTAGAAATGGTCACAGCTCCAGGCAGTCCAGCACGTGCAATAATCTCAGCTTCTTGCATGTGAAACTTGGCATTAAGAACTGTGTGTGGAATTTTTTCACGCTTCAACATACGGCTTACTAACTCCGAAGCTTCAACACTTGCTGTTCCAACGAGCACCGGTTGCCCACGACCATGAGAGGCTTTTATTTCCTCAATGACTGCGGCATATTTTTCACGCCGTGTTTTATAAATACGATCATTTTGATCCAGACGACGTACTGGTCTGTTTGTCGGAATCACAACAACACTCAAATGATAAATGTCATGGAATTCATTGGCTTCGGTCTCTGCCGTTCCGGTCATACCAGCGAGTTTTTCGTAAAGGCGGAAATAATTTTGAATGGTAATCGTCGCCAAGGTTTGTGTTTCACGATCAATTTGCACTCCTTCTTTAGCCTCTACGGCCTGATGCAATCCATCGCTCCAGCGACGGCCCGGCATCTTGCGTCCCGTAAAAGTATCAACAATGATGACCTTATTTTCTTCCACAACATATTCAACATCTCGCTCGTAGAGGCAGTAGGCCTTGAGTAATTGAGCAATGTTATGAATCCGTTCACTTTGACGATCGCAATGCTCTTGAGCTGCTTGCTTCTTATTATTTTTTTCAGAATCAGTAAGCGTTGTGTTATTTTCAATATCTGCAAATTCCGTTAACAAGTCTGGAAGAACAAAGGCATTCGGATCGTCAGGATTGAGAAAATTACGACCCATTTCGGTCAAGTCAGCATCATGCTGTCTCTCTTCGATAGAAAAATAAAGTTCCTCTTTGAGGGCCACTAGGGCATCTTTGGAACTTTCTTGATAAAACGAAAGTTCCGCTTTATCCATAAGCTTGCGCGTTTCTGGATCCTCCATCATCCGCATCAAGCCTTTATTCCGAGGTTGTCCTAACTTCACTTTAAAGAGGAGCAACCCAACTTTTTCTTTTTCTCCTTTTTCGTAGAACTCTTTTGCTTCATTAATGAGGCGTGTGCAAAGCATCGATTGATTTCTTACCAACTGTGCGACGAGCGGTTTAAGATGATCATATTGATGAGTCGAAACAGTTGCAGGTCCACTGATGATAAGCGGCGTTCGTGCTTCATCGATCAAAATGGAATCAACTTCATCCACAATAGCATAGTAATGACCTCGCTGAACTTGCTGCTCACGACTAGTAGCCATTCCATTATCGCGCAAATAGTCAAACCCAAACTCGCTATTAGTTCCATACGTAATGTCACATTGATATTGCGCATGACGTTCTTCTGGAGATTGATCATGTTGAATAATACCAACTGTGAGCCCTAAAAAACCGTAGAGTTGCCCCATACA
>CAYYAN010000072.1:0-7742 GCA_964469825.1 uncultured Chthoniobacter sp.
CATCGTTTCCAGCGCCGAGGATTCCCGCGCCGGGTCATCAAACGCCCCTTCATCACATCTCCTTCTTTGAGGGGCGGTTGGTTGCCAGTAACAATTTCTTGAGCAATGGAATTTCCCGCTTCATCCAGCAGTGCAACATTATTTTCTTCTCCAAGAACTGCTATAGTGGCAGTGCGAGCTGTCTGGAGTGTTGCTGAAATAACTTGATCAAAGCGTCCTTGATGATGAATCACCAGAGTGCCACCATCAAAGGCAAGGTCGTAAGGAATCAAAAGTTTTCGAGCATTAAATCCAATAGCGGGGCCATTTACACCAATCCCACTACAAAGCATGATGCGATCGTTATTAGCTTTCTTCCATTCAATAAAAGGTCCCCCATCTCCCTTGTCATCGAAGACAACTGTTAGTACAAAATGATCGATAGACGTTTGTTGGGAAAGAGGAGAAAGTGAAATTTCAAGGGAGGAAGATTCTGGAGAAAAGTTTATTGGATGGTTAACCCAGGAGGGGAGTGGACTGCTTTGAAGGGGCTTCAGCGTGATAGAAAGTGAATCGAGTGAGTTGATCAGACTCTCTGTTGAAGAGAGGTCTAAAGAGGGAGGATTTTTTTGAATTTTCTCTGAGTTAGCTTGAGTCAAAGAAACAAAAGATATCCAGCTAGCAAATATTAAATAAGAAAACAAAAAAGGACGGTGACGCATGAAATAAACTTTGCATAAAATAGTCGCGAGAGCCTAAAAAAGCGAATGGAATTTTAGCAAAAAGAATAAGATTATTTTGTAGTTTTTAGTAAAGCCTCTTTTTTGATATTCCATTTTGCTATATCTGAAAGCCAGCTGCTTTTTAGTTCTTCGGCTTCTTGGTATTTTTTTCGCCAGTATGTTTTTAATACGGAATTTTCATCAGTCTCTTGAAGGGCGTCAGTAAGGCTTTTCAAGCGATTCTGACAAATGTTGGATAACATTTTACTATGACTAACAATATCTTTTCCGTATTGAATGAGGTCGTTATAGAAGATCAATGCATCATCAGAGACTAAATAGTATTTTAATTGTTGTTCTACTGATAAGATGCCAATTTCTTTTTTAAAATTGGAGTTGTTCCACGCTGAAATGGCTCTTTCTTCTTCAATATATGATATTAAAGAGTCCCATTCTTTTTTGAGTTGTATTGATTGAGGGGCAGATGTTAAGCAAAACTGAATGAGTTTGTTCCAGTTTTCTTGAGTGGCGAGACCTTTTTGCTGAGCTGTTTCAAAGTGAGTTTTTTGAAGTGGATCTTTACGGTGATAAGTTTGCAATGTTTTTAACACCTTGTTATAAGATGATCTTACATCAATCTCTTTTTGTATAGCTTCATGCGCTTGTTCTTGAGCGTATAGGATAGTTTGTTTTTCTTGAGCGATCGATAACTCCTTTTCTAAATAAATAGAGAAATCATCAGGGTGATTTTGTTTTATCCTGTTATAAGCTTCTGCTAGGTTAGACCAGGCCTCTTTTTCTTGTTGTGTTTTTTGAGTGGCTTTTTTTAAAAAATTAATTGAAGCAATAGCGTCGTTCTGATTTGTCAGGTCTATTCTTTTATCATTGAGAAACAAAAAAGCTGTTTTTTGCGCCATATCGTTTTTGAGCTTTTTTTGAAGCGTTTGATTTTTTAAAAGATGAGCTTCCCAAAAAACATCGTGAGAAGAACATTTTTCTAGCCTTGAAACCCACCATCCTTGTGCATTGGGAGGAGCTTGGTCGTAGCCTTCTTGATAGAGAGCTGCCAGGGAAGCGATGTTTTGACGAATCTCAATTATTTTGTCTTCTCTTTGAGTAAAAAGGAGTTTTGCTCTAGAATAAAAAGTTTCAAGTGTCTGGTTTTTGGTAATCTGATCAATTGTTTGTAGCAAAAGAGCAGCGTCATGTTCTGTTTGCAGTAGCTCATAGTAAGAAAGTCGAGCTTCCCAACTTCTCATGGAATTTTCAATCGTGCGAAGTGAAAAATTTTCTGATATGAAATCATGATCTGAAAATGGCAAAGCTGCATAATCTTCTTTAAATGAAGCAAGAGAAGACCACGCAAACAACGCTTCTTTAGCAGTTCTCACTGCTACTTCAAGTGGTTCTTGAAATAAAGAGAGTTCTTTTTTCTCCATTTGTAAACTAGGATGCCAGTTCATTAATTTTGCTTCTGCTTTTTCTGCAGCATCATTCTTTAATTGAGCTGTTGCTAAGAGAGCTTGGTGCTGCTGCTCTAAATTTACCATTTTTCCTGAAGAAAGGGGGGAGCAGTCTATTATTGCAGCAACTTCGTCGAGAGAGAGGAGAGGGGAAGGTGTTTGTTCTTTTTTCGAGATATCCTTTTCACTTATTCTTTGATTTATGTTTCCTCTAGGCATGATGCTAGAGTAGTTGTTATCTTCAGTTTTTCTCCACTCTTGTTCTTGATGTTGGAAAGTTTTAGTAGCATCTTGGGTTTCTTCTAATGATGTTCTTTTTGCTCCTACTCGCAACATCATCAAAGGAGTGGTATCTCCAAAAAGAGCTGATAAAAGAGAAAAGAAAATAAGAAAGCGGATAAAAATCATTTTTGGGGGTTTCGTAAAAAACTTTGTTCTTCGTTTTTTTCAGTTAAACCATAAAAAATCCTAAAGCAAGAAAAAAGATAACTAAATTTTAAGAAAGAACATTGCGAAATAAAGATTTCAAGGTGATATTTAAAAGTTATGCAATTACCCCAAATGGAAGAACCACCCATAGCTGCTTCAGGATTGATTCATCAACTTCTTTCTCTTGCTCAGCGAGTCGGCTGTGATGATCTTAATAATTTAGAAGAAGCTCTTCGTCGTGCCGCTTTTGCACAACGATCATTAGTAGGTGCTCTCTTAGACACAGGAATAGTTCCTGAAAGAGAATTTCTTGCTGAGTTAGCTCAAACACTTCATTTAGAATGGCGAGAGGAAAGTGACGTTATCTCTTCTTCTCAAGCAAGAGAGCGCTTTCCAGCACGATTAGCTTTAGGTTTTAACGTTATTCCGGAAGAACAAGATCCTTTACGTCCTGAGCGAGAAATGACTCTCTTGACGTTTGACCCTTTTGATCATATGGGGTGGCAATCTCTTGCGATTTATCATCAAGGGCCTTTGCGTTTTGTCATGACAACACGACGCCGTCTCGTTGATTTGATCAAAGCAACTTATGGCGTCGGTGCTGAGACCTTTGAAGAATTAATGGAGGGACGTGAAGACGAACTCTCAGCAAGTTCTCATGAAGAAGTCAATGTCGTGGATGAGGAAGACTCAGAGGCTTCCGTGATGAAGTTTGTGAATCAGATTTTGAGAGAAGCGTTGCAACAAAGTGCAACTGATATTCATTTTGAACCGCTCGGAAAAGATCTGCGAATTCGTTATCGACTAGATGGCGTCCTACATGAAGCCCCTGTGCCGCAGCGTATCAAGATGCTACAAGATTCCGTAACGTCACGATTGAAAATTATGGCAGGCCTCGACATTGCAGAACGGCGTTTGCCTCAAGATGGGCGCATTGCACTCGAACATGGAGGACAATCAATTGATGTGCGTGTCGCGACGATTCCATGTGTGCATGGTGAAAATGTTAGCTTGCGTTTGCTAGGACAAGAACGCTTTGATTTTAAACGTTTGGGGCTTGATCCAAAATTGGAGCAACAAATTCGTGCGCTTGTTGCTATGTCTAACGGCATCATCCTTGTCACAGGACCAACCGGATGTGGAAAAAGCACATCGCTTTACACCTTCTTGAGTCATCTGAATGTCAAAGAGCGGCGTATCGTTACAATTGAAGATCCTGTCGAACACAAACTGGATGGGGTCATTCAGATTGCGGTGAAGCCCGAGATTGAGTTAACCTTTGCAACAGCTCTGCGAAGTATTTTGCGTGGCGACCCAAATGTTATCATGGTTGGTGAAATGCGTGATGCGGAGACAGCTGATATCGCGATTCGTGCCGCACTAACCGGACACTTAGTTTTTAGTACCCTGCACACCAATGATGCCGTTGGTGGTATTACCCGTCTTCTTGATATGGGTATCGAACCATTTTTGGTTGGTTCTTCTGTGCGTGCTTTCTTAGCTCAGCGACTCGTACGAAAGTTATGTCCTCATTGTGCGAAGCCTGCAGAATTTTCAGATACAGAACTTCTCAAAGTGGGATTTCCTTTAGAATTAAAAGCAGGAATTAAGCAGCCCGTGGGTTGCGATCGTTGTCGCCAGACGGGTTACGCAGGTCGTTTGGCCATCATGGAAATTTGCCCCATGACCGCAGCGCTTCAAGAATGCATCCAAAAAAGAGCGACTGGAAAAGAATTTAGTGCTCAGGCTATGAAAGATGGAATGGTTCCACTTCGTCTTGATGGCTGGAAAAAAGTAGCTCAAGGTTTGACCTCATTAGAAGAGGTCGTGAGGGTGACGTCGAGTGAGTTGCTGCCGACACATGAGAGTTAATAGGATAAATAAGAATGACTTCTCCCCTTTTACTAAACTTACTTCTATTTTTATTTGTTATACAGACGATGCTTTGTGCTTGGCCTGGAGGGGAAGAGAAACTAAAAGTAGGAGAAGTAAAAACAGGAGAAGTAAACAGTAGGAATAAAATAATTACTGATGGATCCAACTTCTCAATCGCGGTCGAGAGAGGAACAACACTGGAAGTGAAAGAGGCTCCTGCGAGCAATGTAAAGCTTGAGCGCGGCAGTTTGGCTGGTATTTCCATTGAGGCTCTTGATCCTTCTGCTCATTATTCAGCAGCTGCTAAAGAAAAATTAGCAAAATCTTTAAAGGAGCTTGCTGTTAATCACCCTAATATTGCTGAAGAAGTTCAAACATGGAAAGCTGCTAATTTTTCTTATTCTGCATTAGAAAAATTAAAACAGAAAATCATAAAAAACCTTCCTTCTGAGATCAACGAACCATTTCAGCAAGGTCTAGCAATGGTTAAGGAACTACGTCTGCAGGCAAAACAAGCAGAGGTAGACTCTTCGAAAGAAGAAGCAGAGAAATTGTACCAAAACGCTGCTGCGGTACAGACTCGAGCCTATGAAGCGAGAGAAAAATATGCACAACAGCAGGTTCAAAAAATTAAGGAAATAAGTTCTGTTCACGATGCTGTTGAGAGAAATAAAATGTTGCGACAAGCAGAACAAGTGGCCTCAAAGATTCAGTCGGAAACTCCTACTTGGATAGGCTCCCTTTTGAGCACCATTTTATCTAGTACTCCAACAGCAACAAAGTTAGTAGCAAAGTTTAAAAGAGCTTCTTCCATTCAAGAACAGCTTGCAGCTCTCCATGAAATCAAGAAGATCGACTTTGAATTGGACTTTAAACAACTGGATATTTTAGATCTCAATTTAGAAAATAAAGATCAACTCCTTAAGTTGTTAGAAGCAATGATTAAGAGAAAAAACCCTGATACACTAACAGTTAATGTGTTTTTGCAGATTGCTGTTTTAGAAAAACTTTTTCCCTTGCTTGAAAATAAGAGTGATCAACTTGGAGCAGAAAATCTTCAAGCTTCTTTAAAAGAGAAGCGTCAAGCTTCATTGGATCGCATTAACACGCTTGCTCCTGCGTCGCTTCTCACTGAAAAATTAACATCAGAGAATCGAGAAGAAAAAGTGACTATTGACTTCAATATAGTTTGTGGATTAATCAATAATACGCCGATCAATGTAGGAGAAGGATTATCTTTGATAGAGGCTAAAAAAGAATTAGAAAAAGAGGTGTTTCGATTTTTTTGTGCTGATATTGCTCTCAAATTTGATCAGGCTTATAACCTAGAAAGAGGAAGTAAATGGAATGACTACAAGACAATAATTTCTCAGACAAAAGAAATTGACTTTGACAAGGCCTTTGACGAGACCATGAAACGACTGAACGAACCTTCTTCTGAATTAGCAGAAAAATTAAGGTATATGTCTCTTTTTCTTGAAGTGCTTGGTTCTGAATCCGCTTTTTTTATATATCGCCCAAATTCTACATTTGCTCCAAATGCTGTAGCTAATATGCTTCAGTTTAAAAGATGGGTTTATCCATTTTTAAATCAAGCTGATGCTTTTGTTAACTATTATTTGTCACATCCTACACAGCCGAGCAACACAGAGTTTTTACCTATAGTGACAGCAGAAAGTCAACGTTGTTTTAGAGCCGGCTATTTTCTGGGACAAGGAAGAATTCAAGCTTCGATGATGGAGTTAACAAGAGCACGTCGCGATCAACAAAATAACAAAGTTGCTGAATATCATCTTCAGGCAGCACTTTTTCTTCTCAAAAGTGCTCGTGAAACAATTGAGCAAAGAGGAGATAATGCGTTCTCTTTACGATTAAGGAAAATTGGGGAGTTGTATGCTTTAGCTGCCTATCGTGAGAGAAACACAGGGAGTTTGTCATGGAGAAGCAGTATGGTAGCAGAAGATAATATGACAGCCGAAGACTATGCTGACGCAGCACGCAAGGAGATTGCAGGAGAAGAGTGCCTCATTAATAATCATGTCCCTAATTTTGGTAACAAAGCGTTACGTTCGAGTGAAACAAAATTTTATAGGTTTCAATTGGAACGAAGATTGCTCTTGCCATCATCTGATTATGGAGAGAGCTATGGAATAGACATTAATTACGGTACAGAAGATCCCATTCATTTCTAGGCAAGGGGTCAGTCCGACAAAAGGTCCCACTCTATTACATCATTGCTGCGCAATACCCTCTACACTCAATTTATTAAAAAACTAATTTTTAACCCGACAATGTTTTTTGTTTCTATACAAGTTAACAGCCAATGTTCGTGAACTTCCGGCTTGGATTTCATGTGCAATTCATTTCATCGGTAATGTTGTGGTAATAAACTGTCGGACTGACCCCTGTCTCTTCTCCTTTCTCACAAAACAAGGGCTACGACGCCAAAGAGCAAGAAGAGGCTGCCTGAAATTTTATTAATCAGATCCATTGAGTTTTTCTGCATGCGATGATGGAGGATGAGGGCGACGCTGCTACTGAGAGTAAGCCACCAGGAAGCAGAACCAAGAAAAATGCCTAACACCAAGATCAAGGCATGTCCGTAATTGTGATGTTCGCTTCCTAGGCCAAGTCCTGCAAAAATAGCCATAAAAGAAATGACGGTGATGGGGTTCATCATTGTCAAAAAAACAGTGGTGCCATAGGCATGCCAAAGCGATTTCTCAATGCCATTTTGTTTTAAGTAATCGTGATGCTTTGAGAAAATTAATTTGAGTCCTAGGAGAATTAAAAAAATGCCTCCAATAATGTGAATCCACGATTGATATTTAATGAGAAACCCCGAGAGAGCTGTTAACCCAAAAGCAGCAACAAAACCGTAGAGAGTATCTGCGGTAGCGGCTCCCATGCCGGTAAAGAGTCCCATTTTGAAACCATTGCGAAGAGAACGCTGGATACAAAGTAGTCCAATAGGCCCTACAGGCGCTGAGATTGCAAATCCAATGATGAGACTTTTAATGAGTAAAACAAACACGAGTCAAAAAAATTAATGAGTGATAAGAGGTTAGCCCGGATATTTCATGACTCTCGTGACGAGAAAGCAGCGAAGGTTGATGAGGCAAGGCAGACGAAGGATTGGAATTCGCTCGCTCCCGCGAGGCTCACCCCTTTGGGGCTGCCTTCGGCAGTCCATCCAGCGTCCGCCCGGAGGCATGTATGTTATCAGGGCTGTATGAGTACATACTGTCCTGATAAAAATTCAAGTCTAACGCAG
>CAYYAN010000073.1:0-7708 GCA_964469825.1 uncultured Chthoniobacter sp.
TATCTTGGATGGAGAAATGGAAGAATCATTTCCACATCTTATCGGCAAGCCTGTAAGTATTGAGCTTCGAACATTGCATGAGCCTACTGAAGAGGCGCTTGGCTTTTTAAAACGTGTGAGTGACCAAATCGCACATCAACAAATTCGTCTTGAAGTTGTTTTAATCGAAGAGCAGATGGATGGTTGCCGGTGTAATCATCAAGGTGCAGAATGTTGTGGAGGTCCTTCTATGTTTTCTATCAATCAAGCAACTTGCTGTCAGGAAAAAACAGAGGCACGTTGCTGTCAGGAAAACAAGCAAACAACTTGTTGCCGAGGAAATCATCAACATCACTGTTGTGAAGAAGAAAGCTCCTTTATTCAGTCTCATTAAATCTAAAACCGGAAATGAAAATAAAAAATTTTACGCAGTATAATCTGCTTCAAACTGTTTGTTCTCATGCCTCACTAACCATGCAGGTTAGCCACAGCCTTACAACAAACAGTTTTAAATCAGACTCCTTACGCAAACTTTTTCATTTTTATTGCCGCTTTTAGGTTAAATCAACTGTGAATTTATAAAGTGGATATACTTGGAATTGGTATTCCTGTAGCCTGTATATGCTAGACACTGGTACATCTCGACCTCGTAACGTTGATTGGAAAAGAGCAGCCGCTATTCTCTATGGAGATTGGGGAACGAGTAAAGCATATGTAATTGGTCTTGCCTTTGCGGCTGCTGGTTATAGCTGCTTTTGGCTTGTTGTTCCCATGTGTCTTTTGACAGCGCTTGTTGGAATCAACTATATCACTGTTTGTCGACTCTATCCCAATGGTGGTGGTGTCTATGCAAGTGTGCGACATCGTTCAGAAGTGATTTCGATTGTCGGTGCTTTTTTAATGGTTGCCGATTATATTGTAACGGCTGCCCTTAGTGCGCTTTCGGCATTTCAATATTTAGGAGTCAATCATCCTGCTTACTATGCTGGAGGTGCTATTTTGCTCATTGGCTTTTTAAATTTTTTTGGGCCCAAGCATACTGGGGCATTAGCGGTGATGATTTCTGTGCCAACGGCATTAGTAGTCATGACACTTGCATTTTTTTCCTTGCCTCATTTAGGAACAGCATTAAATCATTTGCAGCCTCTTCATGGTGGTGTAGCACATAATTGGATTGGATTTGTCAGTATTGTGTTAGCCCTTTCAGGTGTCGAAGCCATTGCTAATGCAACGGGAGTTATGAAGCTTAATCCAGGAAGTTCATTAAGAACTCCTGTAGTAACAAAAACATCAACGAAAGCTCTTCTTATTGTTCTTGGTGAGGTTGTCGGATTTACTGCGCTTCTTGGTCTAGCTATGACTGCTTTGCCTGGACTGTCAGTGGTCCATGGTGATGTCAGTGCTCCTGGAGCTGAAGGAGTCAGGGATTATATGTTGCGGTACATGGCACAGGTTTTTATTAGCCATTCGCTAGGTCCTGTTTGTGGAATGGTAGCAGCATGGATCGTTAGTATTACCTTTGGGCTCCTTCTCCTCTCTGCTGTTAACACAGCTATTCTGGGTTTAATTTCTATCTCCTTTTTGATGTCAAAAGATGAAGAGCTGCCGCCTGTCTTTGCCAAGCTCAATCAATTTGGTGTTCCTCATTTTTCTTTATTACTAGTTACCCTCATTCCCGCTGCTTTAGTGGTTCTCGTTGCAGATATTTCAGGACTTGCAGAGCTTTATGCAGTCGGAGTTGTTGGTGCGATTGCTACGAATCTTGGGGCTACGATGACGGATCGAAAGTTGCCATTACGTCTCTATGAACGTGGTTTAATGATGGTTACTTTTTGTATTTTGATGGCAATTGAAGTGACGCTCTTCATTGAAAAACCAGGAGCTCGTGTTTTTGCCGTTACGATTCTAGCGATTGGACTCATTATGAGAGGGTTGGCTCGAGAGCACTCGCTTCGTAAAGCTGCGAAATTGAAAGCGCAGAGTCATGAGCTTCACCATAAGGTAGAGCCTGTATCAATGAGTTCTCGACAGCTTCCTTCTGTAGTTGGATCAACATTGATACAACAACGTGTTTATGAACATTCCACGCAGCATCATGGAGGACCAATTCTTGCAGCAGTGCGTGGCTTAGGAAAGACACTTGACTTTGCTGTTGGAGAAGCCCGTGAAACGGGCCGGCCGCTGTATGTGATGTTTATTCGTGAGCAACCTGCAATTGCTCCAGGAGATCGAAAGAAAAAATGGCATGATGATAAAGAAGCCAAAGTGATTTTTGAAAGCCTCAAAGAGCAAGGCCTTGGGGAAAGTATTCTTCCTTGTTACACTATCAGTGATTCTCCTCCGGATGCCATCGCTGACTTAGCATCTACCATCGGTGCTGAACGCGTTATCATCGGAGCTTCACAGCGAGGAAAGTTAGTCAATATGCTGCGCGGCGATCTGATTTCAACCCTCTCTAAAATGCTTCCTGAAGATATGTATTTAGTCGTCTGCGGCTAGCTCGGATATTTCATCCCTCTCTACTGCGAAAGCCGGGAACGCCGATGGCTGCTGCGTTAGTTCCCGCCTTCGCGGGAATGAGCAGTATGCATGCATACTGCTCAACGTTATATTCGAAACCTGCCTTGCCCTATCAGCCTTCACGGCTTTCTCGTCACGAGAGTGATGAAATATCCGGGCTAGCTCGAATGTCTGTAAGGAAATCATTATTCAAATTTATTTTAGAACTATGACTTCCTTACAGGCATTGGGGTTAGGTTCAAAAATCAAATGATGCAGATCGTGATACAGCGGCGCTTCCCAACGCTCAATTTTTTCTGGAAGGTTGACTTCCAGTCCCCTTGCATGCAGTGCATGACGTGGGAGCCAGAGATTTTTTTCTAAGTCAGGTGTCCAGCCCTTCTCGATAAAATCGAGGTAATATTCTTCAGAGGGTCCATAAATTTTATCGCCGACGATTGGATACCCGAGGTAAGCGAGGTGAACACGGATTTGATGAGTGCGCCCGGTGCGAGGCCAACAGCGCAGGAGAGAGAGTGGGCCATGTTGAGGGTGTCGCCATCTTTTTTCAACTTGAAAATCAGTGATTGCTTCTACGCCATTTCGATGTACTGCACGCTGAAGCCAGACTTTGGAGGGAGTGACCTCTCCTTTTCTCAAAAGTGGAGCGTCGATGGTTCCTTGATTTTCTTTTACCCATCCAATAACAATCGCTTGATATTCTTTTTTAAAATCACCACGTTCTAAAGCCATCGCATAGGTTCGTGCTGCTGCATAATGTTTTGCGACAAGAATGATGCCACTTGTTTCACGATCAAGTCGATGAATGAGCGAAACTTGCCCTCCGTTGACTCTCTCGAAAGCAAGGAGTTCTTTGAGTTGATCCCAAAGTGTAATGGGTCCTCCTGGCTTAGTTGGGTGAACAAGGAGATGTGGAGGTTTATTGATTACTAAAAGGTCAGGAGTCTCATCAATAATTTCAAGCATAGGGGCTGACCCTTATGTGTAGCAGAAAAAAATCTTTTCTCCAAGATCCTAACCTCCTAAACTTCTAAATTCTTTAAATTTTTATGCAAAAACAACGCACGTTAGCACAATCAGCAAGTCTTACTGGTAGTGCTCTTCATACAGGTAATCACGTTACACTGACTCTTCATCCTGCACCAGCTGGTCACGGGTATAAGTTTAAACGGAGTGATTTGCCTGATGAGCCAATTATTGATGCCAAGGTAGAATATGTTAAAACAGTTGAGCGCTCAACGACATTGGTTGAGGGAAATGCTAAAATTCATACAGTTGAGCATATTTTATCGGCTTTAGCAGGAATGGGAGTCGACAATGCCCTTATTGAAATGAATGCTAATGAGCCGCCAATCATCGATGGAAGTGCTAAGGCTTATGTGGATTTAATTCAGCAAGCTGGCATCGTGGAACTTGAGGCTCCCCGTTTTTGTTTGGAAACCAATGAACCGCTCTATTACGAATCGAAAGGAGGTTCGATGCTGACCCTTTTTCCAGGGTCTGGATTACGGATTTCTTGTACGCAAGTTGGTCCAAATGGACGTTACACGCAATATCTTTCACTTGAAATTACTCCCGAGGTCTATGCACGAGAGATTGCGCCAGCAAGAACATTTGTTTTTTATGAAGAGGTAAAGGATTTGATGGAGAAAGGACTAATTAAAGGAGGAAGTCTGGAAAATGCTTTGGTGGTTCGTGACGATTCGGTCTTGAGTAAAGAACCGCTTCGTTTTGCGGATGAATTTGTACGACACAAAATTCTCGATATTATTGGTGACTTGGCGTTGGTTGGACGTCCATTGCAAGGTCATATTGTCGCTGTTCGTCCAGGGCATGGACCTAACACTGAGCTTGCTCGTGTGATTGCTAAACGACATGCAGACTTGTTAGCGATGGCACCACGACCTGTGACCTCTTCGGGCATGGTGATGGATATTAATGAAATTATGCGTGTTTTGCCACATCGCTATCCTTTTCTCATGGTAGATCGTATTATTGAAATAGATGGAGAATTAAAAGCTGTTGGAGTCAAGAGCGTCACGATCAACGAACCTTATTTTCAGGGCCATTTCCCAGGGCATCCTGTTATGCCTGGTGTTCTTCAAGTCGAAGCTATGGCGCAAGTTGCTAGTATTTTGATGATGAGAAGATCTGAAAATGTTGGAAAGATCGGTTATTTTATGAGCGCCGATGAAGTGAAATTTAGAAAACCGGTAATGCCAGGAGACACTCTTTTTATTCATGTGGAAATGATGCGTGCCCGCAAAAATCTCGGCAAGGCTAGTTGTCATTGTAAAGTGAATGGAGAAATTGTTTCAGAGGGAGTACTCATGTTTGGTATTATTTCAAAGTAATGTCTGAAATTCATCCAACAGCTATCATCGACTCTAGTGCCAAGATTGGTGAAGGGACACGCGTTGGGCCTTATTGTATTATTGGGCCTGATGTTGTTTTAGGTGATAGATGTCATCTTCATTCCCATGTTACCATTGTAGGGCCAACGAACATTGGAAAAGAAAATGAATTTTATCCCTACACTTCTATTGGACACCAGACACAAGATTTGAAATATCTTGGTGAGCCAACTTATTTAGAAATTGGAGATCATAATTGTTTTCGCGAGTTTGTGACAGTCAATCGCGCGACTGCTCCTTATGGAAAGACGCTTATTGGAGATCATGGGAATTTTTTAGCTTATGCCCACATTGCTCATGATTGTATTGTTGGTGATCATGTGATTTTTTCTAACAATGGAACGTTAGCTGGACATGTGATTGTTGGAGATTATGCCATTATTGGAGGCTTAAGCGCGGTTCATCAATTTTGTCGTATTGGAGAACATGCGATGATAGGTGGTTGCACAAAAATTGTTCAAGATGTTCCAAGTTTTATGATTGCTGATGGTAATCCCGCAGAAGTTCGCGGTATCAATCAAGCAGGTCTGGAAAGGCGTGGTTTTTCGGTAGAAAGCATCAAGCACCTCCGTGATGCTTATAAAACTATTTATCGAGGAAAGCTTAATACGACTCAAGCAGTGGAGACGCTTCAAAAAAAATATGAGAATTGTTCTGTGATTGAGAAGTTATTAAGTTTTGTTAAAGAGAGTAAAAGAGGAATTATTAGATAAGAACTCTTATGAAAACTTGTTGTCATGCCTCTCCTCCTGTGAGTGAGGCGGCAGCTTTATCTGAGGTTGATTATTGGCGGGGTCGTTTTTGGAATGCTCTTTTTTGGAGTTTGCCGCTTTTTTTGATTTCAATGGGAGTGATGTTGTTTCCAAGTGTATTTCAAGAATCGAAAATACCCTGGATATCATGGGTTCAATGGGTGCTAACGCTGCCTGTTCTTTTTTGGGCTGGCATTCCCATTTGGAAGAGAGGACTGCGTTCTTTTTCTGCAGGTTCTCTCAATATGTTTTCGCTGATTGTTGTTGGTGTAGGAGGTGCTTTTTTTTATAGTTGCTGGCAACTGTTTGTTCCATCAACAAGCATGCATCACGATCTTTATTTTGAAGCAGCATCAATGATCGTCTTGTTGGTTTTGCTGGGGCAATTTTTAGAATCGTTAGGACGTAAAAAGGCAGGAACGGCTTTACAAGAGCTTTTAGAGGCAGTGCCAACAACAGCAAAAAAAATCTTTTCTAATTGCGAAAAAGAAATTCCAGTTAGCAGCTTGCATCCAGGTGACCAAATTCGCATTCGCCCAGGAGAAAAAATTCCTGTTGATGGAATCTTGGTTGAAGGGAGTTCTTTCATTGATGAATCGTTTTTAACAGGAGAATCATTGCCAGTGGAAAAAGAACATGGAGCTCTTATTTATGCTGGAACGCTTAATGAACATGGAAGTTTTATAATGCGAGTAGAACGAGTTGGAGTTGCAACAATGTTGGGACAGATGAGAGAAACCGTGATGATAGCTCAACAACACCGTGCTCCCGTTCAAAAATTTGCTGATCGTATTGCTGCGTTGATTGTGCCAGTCATTTTTGGTGTTGCCTTATTGACTTTCTTAGGTTGGTATTTTCTGCATTCTGAGTTAGGTGTTGCTTTTGCGTTGGCACGCTCTTTATCAGTGCTCATGATTACTTGTCCTTGTGCCTTGGGATTGGCCACGCCTCTGGCTTTAACGGTGGCGGTTGGTAGTGCAGCACGTCAAGGAGTGTTAGTGCGTGATGCTGTCGCGCTGGAGCAGCTAGCAACTGCTAGCATGATTGTATTTGATAAAACAGGAACATTAACCGAAGGGAAATTTGAAGTTGTTGCGTGCAAAAATTTTTCCACACTACCAACTGCAGAATGGCTGAGTATGTTAGCTGCTGTAGAACGTGGAAGCGAACATCCTTTGGGTGCTGCTATTTTACGTTATGCAACAGAACAAGGGGTTGAAAAAAAAGAAGTCTCATTTTTTGAAGCGATGCCAGGTGGTGGAATTCGCGCTCTAGTTCATGGAAAAAAAATTGTTGTTGGGAGTAAAAAATTTTTAGCAAAGGAAAAAGTAAATTTGGAAAACTCAGAAGATTTTTTTGAAAATCAGACTGAGACCATGATTGCTGTTGCGATCGATCAAGTTTTAGTTGGAGTCGTTACCCTGAGAGATTCAATTAAATCAGATGCAAATGAAGTTATTCATGCATTAATAGAAGCAGGACTCAAAGTAGCAATGCTAACTGGCGATCATGAGACAGTTGCTCGTCAAGTTGCCGATATGCTTGGAATTTCGATCTGGAAAGCGAATTTTTCACCTCAAGAAAAAGCAGACCAAATTAAAAAATGGCAAGAATCAGACGAGAGGGTAGTCATGATTGGTGACGGTATCAATGATGCTCCAGCCTTGAGTGTGGCTGATGTTTCTTTAGCGATACATCGTGGCTCTAATTTAGCAAAAGAGAGCGCAGGAATTATTTTGATGACGCCATCATTAAAATCGATTTTGAGCGCACAGTTGTGGAGTTATCGAACAATAAATGTCATCCGACAAAATCTTTTTTTTGCTTTTGCTTATAATATACTTGCTGTGCCGCTTGCAGTAGGATTGTTTTATTCTTCGTTTCACTTGCTTCTCAATCCAATGTGGGCAACAGCAGCGATGAGCCTGAGCTCATTGTCAGTCGTTGGAAATTCATTGAGGTTAAAATAAACATCAACTTATCTCCTCGATGATCGGATGGGGTCACAGGGATTGCGCCCAGTGACCCCATCCGATCATCGAG
>CAYYAN010000074.1:0-7597 GCA_964469825.1 uncultured Chthoniobacter sp.
CCCTGCTGTAGGGCGTAGAGCCTTGCTCTTCATCTACAGCAGCGAATTGCTGACACTGTTTTATCGTTATAGTGTTCAATTCCTTGCCCTGCATCTGCCGCAGCAAGTTCGCGTTGCCTCATAAATAAATGACACCATAGCGGTGGCAAAAAATGGTGTAAACCAACTCAAGAAATGATGACACCTTGGTGTGTTATTTTTGGTTAGATTTACGTATTGATTTGTAGTGTGGAGCGGAGGGAAAGCCAAGGGGATTTTGTTTTCGTTGGAGGAATCAGTGTGGAGCGTAAAAGCTGGCTGGTAGGCTCCTCCGAGAATGGGCATCCAAAGCTCGTCGGAGGAGGAAGTCTACCTGCCAGCTTCTATCCTTGATAGTGGGGCATTAGCCCCACCACAAATTTCAGCCCTGTGAGTTGGCTTGCTTAGCAAGAAAAGTCTTTTGAAGAGCAAAGATCTTGCGAAGTTTTTGTTCCAAGAGTTTTTTTAGCTCAATGGGATTAAGGTTAGCCCTGTTAAGACGAAGCTGAGTTTTAATCTCCTCTGAGATCCGAGGGCTTTGCAACAAGCGATCACAAGGTGTTAGAGGCTTGTCGTGGAGGCGCTTTATTTTTGAGCCATCTCGTTCTTTTTTAATGAGCTTCATGCAAGGCATAAAGAAGTTGTTGTAAGGTTCCCAAATCTCACGATAAAGCTCGTTGACGAGTGGAATCATCCTGGGATCTTCTAATCTATCGTATCCCAGCAGATGGCGGACATGAGTGTAATTTTTCTGCTCAACGTAAGCGTTATCATTTTTGTGATAGGGCCTAGAGCGAGTAAAATTGACCTTCTTGGGGCGTTTATGAAAGTAATTAATGAGATGATAATTGAGAAATTCACTTCCATTGTCAGAATCAAAACCCAGAATTTCAAAAGGAAGATTTTTTTCAATGCATGCTATAGCTTTCACAACCCCAGCAGCTCCCTTATTCCATGTCGCTCGATTGCAGGTCCACTGACTGTAGATGTCAGTAAAGGTGAGGCTCCAAATAAAACTCTCTTCTAAGGAACCTCCGCAATGGGCCACCGTGTCAGCCTCAAAGAAGCCTGGCTGATTTGCTGCATCCCAGTTGTCAGTACGAATAGGAATTTGCGTTTTGAGAATGCTCCCAGGCTTTGTCCAACTCTTGCCTCTCTTTACTTTGTAAGGAGCTAGCAGACGATCTATTTGTGCTGCGCTGATGCTTTCTAGTTGTTCTCTAATTTCTGACTCAAGCTTGCCGCAGGCATTTTCATAATACGGCAACCAAAGTGTTTTGATCGCCGCCAATCGCTTGCCGCAAGGCTAATCAGAGGCTTTAGCAAGAAAGAGCAAAACTTCTATGACTTCTTTTCCATAACGAGCAGGGCGACCTTGGTTCCTTCTACTTTTCTTTTTTTTGAGCAATGTTCCGTTAAGCAGTTTGATGGCATACTTTCGCTCATATCCCCATTGCTCACAAAGCTCATTAATGAGCACTGTCTTTCCTTTTTTCCCAGGCTTGCCATAACGCCACCTCATTTTAGGTAGCATTTCTTTTAGGATAATTGAACTCATTGACATCCCCTTTTTTTGGGTGTCATTATTTATGAGTCAACGACCCTTTTTCCGCCTGCCTACCTCACTCGCTACGGTGTCATTATTTATGAGTCAATTCGAGTTACTGATGCAGTTTTGTTACGATGTTGATAGCGCAATTATTTTTTGCTTATGAAGAAGAACTTTATTATTTCCAGTTTCATTCTCTGTTGTTTTGTAAGCAGTGGTCTTTTGGCGCAGCAACAGGCTGATGAAATGGTATTAGAACATTTGCAGCAAGAAATAAATTCGGAAAAGCAGAATTTTCAGCAAGGAGATCTTGCTGATAAAGAATATATCAAAGAAATTCTTGCTGAAATGTACACGATTGATCAAAAGGTGAGAGAGAAACTCATCGAGAATTTTGGTCCAGATTTAATGAGCCATCCTGAGGCCTTGCAGCTTATGTCTTCTATGGATGATTTTCATACGATCAAAATGAAAGAAATTTTGCAACAATATGGATGGATTACAATTTCTCAGTTTGGCGAAGTCAGCGATAATCAAGCATGGCTGCTAGTACAACATTCAGGAGATCTCTTTTTCCAAGAGGGGTGTTTATTTATTCTTAGCAATTTGATTAATCAAGGAGAGACAAATAAAAAAAATTATGCCTATCTTTATGATCGCGTCGCACTCCAATCGCCTATACTTCGAAAACAGCGTTATGGCACGCAGTTTAATTTGGTGAATAATGAATTTGTATTATTTCCCTACGAAGGAACAACAGAAGTGTTAAATCAAAGACGTGCTGATATGGGGCTCAATCGCGAAGAGGAATATTTAGAGAATATAAAACAAGCCTATCATCTAGAAGAGAATCATTAGGATTTTGAATTCAAATTGACATCTCTTTTCTTGTAACTTATAAATGCGCCCTTGTCCCAGCGAAGGCTGGGATATAGCCTGATTTTCATGTCTGCAAAAAACCTAACCATTCAACCAGAGCGTCGTTATCAAGGGATAGCTGTTGCTCCTGGAATTGCGGAGGGACGGCTTTTTTTGCATGTACCCCATCCGGAAGAAATTCCCTTTCGTAAAATTGAAGAAGAAGAAATTTCAATGGAGGTGGGGCGTTTCAAGGGAGCGTTGTTAGAGACCAAGCAAGAGCTCCAAGAAATCCAACGACGGATCACCGAATCAGTTGGTGCAGCTGACGCAACGGTCTTTGATGCTCATCTTCACTTGCTTGAAGATCCTGAATTAATGAAGGAAACGCTCGAGTCACTGCACGAGAAACGTTACAACATTGAGCATATTTTTAATGATGTTATCAAGCGAACCTGCCAGGCATTACGCAAAGCTAAAAATTCTTATCTGAGAGAACGAACTATCGATATTGAAGATGTTTCGAGGCGTATTCTTCGACATCTTTTAGGAAGAAAAAGAGACTCTTCGCACCAGGGGCATGAGCATCCGATTATTGTCGCTCATTCCTTAACACCTTCTGATGCTGCAATGTTGCATCATGAAAATGTTGCTGCGTTTGCAACTGAGGTTGGCAGTAAAACATCTCACACAGCGATTATTGCACGTGCTTTAGGCATTCCTGCAATCGTCGGATTACACGCAATCGTTTCTGAGCTCAAGCATGGTGATGTCGCTTTGCTCGATGGATATGATGGGTTGCTAATAGTCCATCCTACTCAAGAGACACTGCATTATTATCATAATGTTAAACTACAACAGCAGCATCTCGAAAAAGATCTCGCTAAAATTAGAAAGGTGTTGCCGTGTACGCAAGATGGGCATCGGGTGATTCTTTCAGCAAACATTGAACTGCCTCAAGAAATGGAAGAAGTCATTTCTAGCGGCGCAGAGGGGATTGGGCTCTATCGCACCGAATTTCTTTATCTCAATCGGACTAACCCTCCAGAAGAGGATGAGCAATATGCTATCTTTCGGAAGATCGCAGAGCAATCTCAGCCCAATGGGGTGATTGTACGAACATTTGATATTGGAGCTGATAAACCGGTGAAGTGTTTAGAGTTGTCTAAGGAATCTAATCCTTTTTTAGGATGCCGCGGAATTCGTTTTTGCCTTCAAAACAAAGAGCTGTTTAAAATTCAACTTCGAGCAATTTTGAGGGCTGCTGTTGTAGGTAATCTAAGGATGATGTACCCGATGATTTCTTGCTATGAAGAACTAAGGGAGGCTAATACTGTCTTAGAAGAGGCTAAGCAAGAGCTTCGTCAGAGGGGGGCTCCTTTTTATGAAAATCTAGAAGTTGGAATTATGATGGAGGTTCCCAGTGCTGCTTCTATTGCTGATTTGTTAGCGAAAGAAGTCAAATTTTTTAGTATTGGAACTAATGATCTGATTCAATATCTCACGAGTGTTGATCGAGGGAATGAGTCGATTGCTTATCTTTATAATCCTGCTCATACAGGCGTGGTGCGAACATTGAAAAAAATTGTTGATGATGCGCATGCCGCTGGGATCTGGGTAGGTGTTTGTGGAGAGCTTGCAGGAGATCTTCTTTTTACACCAATGCTCTTAGGTCTGGGAATTGACGAATTGAGTGCAAGTCCTATTTTAGTGCCACGAATCAAAAAAGCGATTCAGAGTCTACAGTTTTCCGAATGTCAAAAAGTTGCTACTCAGATGCTCCATGGACATAACACAGCAGAAAATTATGCTCATACAGTTGCTCTAGCTCAACGGTGCTATGGAGTTCTCCTCTCCGCAAGTCAGCAGGAAACATCAGAAGCAGCTTTATAACAGAAGTTTAAGAAAAAAGTTGATCTCTTTCAATAAGATGATAGAAATAGCGGGGTGCCAATATATTTTTCGGCATAGCTAGCAGTGGATTTTTTAGATGCTAGCCAATAAAAACAAAGACCCAAAAACCATCATCGTGAAAACTCCAGTATTATTGCGGCTTGCAAAGCTTTTTTATAGCGAGCTTGTATTCTTTTTTTCTGATCTTATTTCATTACGAAACAGCTTCGAGTTGTTCTTGCCGAAGCGAGTAGAAATTTTTTCGAAAAGAAAAAATCATAAAAAGGTTTTAGAAGTTTTTGTTTTGGGTTTTGCTTTAATGTCCAGCGTGATGGTGCGAGCACAGAATTTGGTGGTTACTGGTACCAATAACATTTCAGGTTCGTCGACCTACAATAATGTGTTTGTTGGTTCAAATAATAATAGTGCTTTACTTAACATCGGGTATACTTCGAGCGGTTCCGCTAATGTCACTGCAACGAACACTTATATTGGACGGACAACAGGGACCAATACTGCGAATTATAACATTATAACACTAAATTCTGCAAATGCTGGTGCAACCGTAAGTTACAATAACATAGGAAATTTCTATATTGGTACAACGAATGCCAACACTAACCAATGGAATTTTACTTCTGGATCAAGCTATTTTGCAAATGGAACTGTTAGCGGAACGCTCTATGTTGGTTATAGCAATTCTTCAGGAAATAGTATCAATGATACTGGAGGTTGGCAGACCTTGAATACAGCGAATGTTGAAATTGGGCATTCTGTAGATTCTTCTAATAACAATATTATTGTTCAAAGTGGTAATAGCAATTACTGGACAAATACCGGAACTTTAATCATCGGTAATCAAGGATCTGGTAACTATGTTTTAGGTGCTACTGCGGGAGGGCTGACTCTCAATACCACCATCATCAGCTCGAATGCAACGGCATCAAATAACTATTTAACAATTTCAGACATGACAGCTACTAATTCAGGAGCTTTGACTGTAGGCCTCAATGGTAGCGGTACTTTGAATATTCAAGGTGGGGGAACGCTTAATGTTGGAAGTAGCGGCATCACTGTTGCTAGTAACAGTGGTTCAGTTGGAACGATTAATATTGGTAATACTAATCTTACTGATAGCAGTGCTACCCTCAACACACCATCGATTACCTTTGGTGCGGGTGCTGGTGCAATCAATTTTAATCTTACCTCCACGAACACCTTCACGAATCAATTAGCGGGACCGAATGTTACGGTTAGCCAACTTGGTTCAGGAAAAACAATTTTAAATAATTCTAACAGCTATAGTGGAACTACTATTGTTGGTGGTGGAAAGCTGCAGCTTAACAATAATTATGCTCTAGGAAATCCTACCAATACATTGGTGGTTAGCAACAGTACCTTAGATTTAGGAAGTGGATCAGCAACTGTAGGGCAACTTAATATGACTGGGGGATTTGTACAGTTTGGAACATTGACTGCTTCTGGAATTGTTATTTCAGGTGGACTTGCGAGTGATTATAGTTATTTAAATGTTAATTTAGTCAACTCTGGTGGGATGACTAACACACAAACAGCTGTTCTTCAAGGGTCGAATAGTTTTGGAAGTGCGATAGTCCTTAATGGAAATGGAGGAATAACTTTTTCTCAGAACAACAATGCATTTGGAACTAATGCCACTATTAATATTAGCAGCAATGCAATATTAAACCTTAATGGAGTCACAAATACGATTGGGGCGATAACAATAACCAATGGTGTTATTACGAATACTGGTGGTGGTCTTTTGATCAACAGCAATCTGAGCAGTTCGGGAACGAATGTTATCGCTGTGGATTGGCAAAATGCTGGTGGCTTCACAAACACGACAGGATCAATGACCTTGGGTGGTTCAAATAGTTTTGGAGGAGTCATCGCGGCTAACGGTGGAATATTAGTTTCATCCAACAACAATGCGCTTGCCGGAGCGACAGCAGTGAATGTTAATAGCAATGGGACATTGAATATTGCCGGTGGAATTACTAACACGATTGGCACATTAGCGATGACTAATGGTACGATTGGTGGCAGTGGTCTTTTGATCAACAGCAATCTGAGCAGCTCGGGAACCAATGTCATTGCTGTGAATTGGCAGAATGCTGGTGGTTACACAAACACAACAGGACAATTATCACTTGGTGGTTCCAATAGTTTTGGAGGAGCTCTTGTTGCTAATGGTGGAAATATTACTGGTGTAAATAATTTTTCACTGGGGAATAACACTACCATTATGGTCAATAGCAATGCAGAAATTACTGCTAATGGTAGCAATAATGTGGGAGCGGTGACACTTAACTCTGGAACGCTCGATGGAAGTGGCGTTTTAACAAATACTGGAGTGACTGTTTCTGGGAGCGGAAATACTATTTCACTTAATTTGGCAGGAACTGGAGGATTGACCAATACGGGAACATTGACTCTTTCTGGTTCCAATAATATTGGAGGAACAGTTGCTGTGAATGGAGGAACAGTGACTACAACTAGTACTAATGCGCTTGGTGGAGCACCAGCTGTCAATATTAGTAGCAACGGAGCGCTAACCATTTCGAATGGCGTTACGACGACGCTTGGAAACTCAACAGTTTTAACTGTTGGTCTTAATAGTACTGGTACGCTTAATGTGGTAGGTGCAGGAACTACACTTGTCGCCTCAGGTGGGATTGTTGTTGCTAGCAATAGCGGCTCAGCAGGAACAGTCAATTTTGGAAATACTAACAAAAGTGATACTAGCGGAGGCATTGCAACTCCTTCTATTACTTTTGGAGGAGGAACGGGAAATGTAAATTTTAATTATGGTGGTTCGAGTCACACAATAACAAATCAATTTCTTGGAGGTTCTGGTGTCACTATCAGTCAGCTTGGCAATTCAACAGTGACTTTAAGTGCTTCCAATACTTTTAGTGGAACGCTTGTAGCAGCAGGAGGTGGAAGTTCGTTACTTACACTGGGAGCCAATCATGCTGCAGGTAATGTGACAAACTCTGTTGTTGTTAGTAATAACGCTGTTTTTCAAGTTGATTCTGGAACGACTAATACGGTTGGACGAGTCACACTTAATTCAGGAAGTTTGCAAGGATCGGGAGTTTTAACTGTCGGAGGAATTTCTGCCTCTGGAACAAATAATTATATTTATAATTCTCTGACTGATACAGGTGGTCTGACCAACACAGGAACGTTGATCCTTTCTGGATCCAATACTTTTGGAAGTGCTTCTGCAATAAAAACAATTAGTGCAGCTGGTGC
>CAYYAN010000075.1:0-2791 GCA_964469825.1 uncultured Chthoniobacter sp.
CAAAAGCTTGGGGAGGCAGTCAGAAAAATCCAGGAGCGGCTTTTGCTTTAAACCAAGAGGAAGAAGAGCAAAAGAAAGGAAACACGGAAGTTGCTGAAGCTTGGCGCGAGTGTTTCTTAAGTTGTGTTGCCCAAGCAGAGGCTTATTCTCAGGGCAACTTAACAGCAGCAGAGCTCTATAAGCAAGTATCACAAGCATTGGGAGGAACTGAAGAAAATCCAGGAACAGCTACAGCGTTAAAACAAGCCGCTGAAGAAGGAAGAAAGGGAGAGTATCAAGCTGTTGCAGAGTGGAATCGAAGAGCCCAAGAGTCTAAAGAAAAAGCAGGAGTCTTAGAAGCAGAAATTGCTGCGATGTCAACTAGTCCTAAAAATTGCGACGAGTACAGAGTTGTAGCCAGAGAAGCTTTTGAACAAACGTTTACCATTTTTCAAGAGAGTATTGGTATGGTTTCACAACTGGTGACAAATCTTGCAGAGCATAAACGATGGCGAGCAAAAGCCGAAGAGGCCCTGATTGCTTACGATATGCCGCTCATTCAATTTTCAAAAATTTTAGCCAAGGCAGCTAAGTCTGTAACGGAAGATACACCTCATCACAAAGCCTGGTTTGATCAGCAGTTGGCAGAGGCGAAGCAAATTAAAACAGAACTTCATTCCCGTTTGCTTGATTTGCTCGATTTTAACACTGGAGCGCATCAGGCTATTTTTTGGAACGGATATGTAGATGGGGTTCAAACCTTGGCCATTGAGTTTGCCAGAGAAAATAGAAAGCAAACCTTGGAGCTAACTCCTGGAGGCCACTTTTTGGATAGTCTCAATTTGTATGGAAGAAAGAGTCGTATTTCTTATCATCTGGCCAATGATCTTTTTGACATTGCTTCGGAGCGCTTTGCTCGTGGTGCTAATGGAGAGATCCATATTTTTCAAGCGCATTACGAACCAGCTGCAAATTCAGTCTTTAAAAGGATTGAAGAGCCGGTGCTCAAAAGCGCTTCTTCTTTAGCAGTAGTGAAGGAAGAGAACATTTATAAAAAACCAAAGTATAATTATTGGAGAACAAAGGGAGCAGCATATGAAAGCGAAGAATATAGAGATCTCTATACAGCCTTGGAAGAAGCACAACATATTCAAAGCGAGAAAGTGCTTTGGAGAGAGCTTCATCTTTTGAGGCATGAGGCCTCCAAAGCTTTCAATACTGCTTTTATTTCGATGAATGAAGCGGTAAAGGCTTCAGAAGTGCAGGTAGCAATTAGTTTATTTGAAAGAGCAATTCAGGAAGCAGAAAAAACCCAAGATCTCTGGAGCCAAGTTGCAGCAGCTTTTGCGCGAGCCAAGGATGAAGTTCCAGAAACCCTGAAAGCGGATATGCCAAAATTATTAAATTATTTTGAAAGCCAAGCAGCTTCTTGGATTGCTGAAATCAAGTGGCGTCAGCTTAGACATCAAACAGCTCTAGGAGAATTAGGCGAAGAAAAAATTGGTCAGCTTTTATCGGACTCTGATAGCGACTCCATCACTACTGCTATTGCGGAAGTGACCGAAATAACCAATAGATGTGTAAAAACTTCTAAGCAGTGGAAGAGCTTAGAAGGGGAATTGGGAGGAATAATAGCCATAGTGTCCGATAAAGAAAAATCCAAAGCCGATGAAGAAAAAGCGGATAAAGAAAAAGAGTACAACAACATTAAAACAACCGTAGCCGCCAATCGGAGTAAATTAGTCATTGCGGAGAGGGCTGCTGAAGTGGTGGCTCTTTTTAATCAAATGAAAACAGGGTTGAAAGGGTTTAGCAAAGAAGAGATTGCAAAAAAGAAAAAACAACTCAAAGAGGCTTTTGAATCTTATGGGGATGCTGTGCAAAACTATCAGGAACTTTTAAAACGCGTGGAAGAAGCAGCGCCCGAAGAGTGGAGTACCTCACGAGGCTGGAACCTGATTGCAGAGGAATGGAAAAAAAATAAGAAAGCTGTGGAAGAGGCCAGAAGTAATATAATTATTAAAGCAGCATCGATTAATGACATTGAAATAGAAAAAAAGAATGCTGTGCTCTCTTTAGACAGAGCAAAGAGCATCAGGATGGCGATTGGTGATGATGAAGTGGGTGAAGGAGAAGATGACGGTCGAGCTGAAGATATAGCTGATCCCAAAACTCCCAAAATAACCTTGGATGAGTTCTGGGAAGGTTTTAAGAAAGATAACCAAGCGCTTATCAAGCAATTTTCACCAGAGATGAACAAGTTGATTTTAGATATGGCAGCTGGAAAGAATCTGTCAGCGATGATCTCTCCTGTTGATGGTACTTCGAAAAATATCTAGATATGTCCTGAGGGGGGGAAAGGGCTGGCATGGCAACCAGTTTTCAACGGATAATATTGAAAGATTCTGTAAAAGATAATCGATCTGAATCAATATGAGCACGCTGGGCAGCTTCATTCATCATGGTCCGCACAGCTCGATAAGCGAGTAGCAACCCATAGAACTCTTGAAAGATCATTTCTGGACTCTTGCTACGTAAAAGAGCTTTTCCTTCTTTGAGATGAGTTTTCATTTCATTAAACATGAGTTCTATTTCCCAACGTTGCGGATAGAGTTTAGCTAGCCCGGATATTTACCAACAGCAACTGAGTATATTGCATGTGGACCGCATTCGCATAAAGCTACAAAGCGCAATTGAGGGAATGCCATTTTACCTCGACTCGAATCTTGCTTTCCAAAATAAGCTTCATTCTTAGGAGTATCGGGTACGTCAAGTGTGCTTCCATCAATGGCCATCAAGCGTCAACCGCACT
>CAYYAN010000075.1:2801-4546 GCA_964469825.1 uncultured Chthoniobacter sp.
TTTCTTAAGTAATCAGCATTGGGGCTAAACTATAGAACTTGTTCTTAGTAACGTCTGGCAGCGTTGTCGTCATTCACGTTACCAGAAGGTAGCGCTTCATTCTTCCTCATTGTTAGACGCCAAAATTCGTGCCTCCTATAGTCCAGCTAACTCACGAAGATGGTATTAAGTAGAATTTTCAAACAAACACTTCTCCTACCGTATCGGCTAATAATTTTCCTCGGCGGGTGAGGAGCCATCGATCTTTACTGCGATAGATGAGACCCTGAGATTCCACTTTTTCTAATTCTTGCTGCCATTGTTTTCCATTTTCAAATTTAAGACCATGATGCGTACGAAGACCGAATGCAGCGCGCTCTGAAGCTAAAGTTTCGGGAGAAAGAGTCTCTTCAAAGTCACGGGCTGTTTTGCCACTCATGGTGCTTGAAGTGTAAAGACCGGTTTCACGAATATTACGCCACCGTTTTCCGGCAATAGTGGAAAAAGCACTTGGGCCTAACCCAAGGTAATCATGGCCTAGCCAATAAGCTGTGTTGTGCAATGATGCCTGGCTTTTTTTTGCATAATTAGAAACTTCATATTGTTCATAGCCATGACTGGAGAGTATATCAGCTGTTAATTCAAATTGAGTAGCTTCTAATTCTTCATCTGGTTTCATCGCGCCGCGACCTAAGAGCCGAAAAAATTCTGTATCCTCTTCATAAGTGAGACCGTAAGCAGAGAGGTGCTCTGGATCAAGGTAGAGGCTCTGCTCTAGTGTTTTTTGCCACGAAGTGATGGATTGTCCAGGAATCCCAAAAATTAAATCAATTGAGATGTTTTTAAAGCCAGTTTCACGAAGCAGAAGAAAAGATTCTTTAGCTTTTTGAGCGGTATGAGTGCGGCCGAGCGTTTTGAGAACAGCATCATCCCATGATTGAACGCCCATGCTGATACGGTTGATACCAGCATCTCGTAATAACTTTGCTTTATCAGTAGCAACTGTTGCTGGGTTCATCTCAATCGTCCATTCGCGAAGAGCTGACAAATCAAGTAACCTATGCAATCCTTCAAAAAGAAACTCAAACTGTGACAGTGAGAGTGAGCTTGGTGTTCCTCCGCCTAGAAAAATTGTCTCAGGTTGCAGTTGATAAGCATGCTGCTTGACTTCAATAAGCAATGCTTTGAGGAATTTTTCGACACGTTCTCTCCCTGCTGACTCCTTATAGAAGGCACAATAGGGACAGATGTTCGGACAGAACGGAATATGGATGTAGAGATGGCTAATCATCAATGTCTCCTGTGTTCAAAAGATCTACAATATTCTTTTGTTAGGAGATACTGCGAGCCATGAAGTAGTAAAGAGTAATGGGTTTCTTTAAGATGGGAAAAACTCATCATTATTTTGATGTGTTTTTTTTGGAGAAGTTTAAAAAGTATCATGGCAAAAGAAGTTTCAAAACTCCTTACTCGTTACCCTTTACTATCTCTGTGCAAGGCAAATTGTGCAGAGACTATTCCATGGCCTTAGCTCCTGAGGCAACCCCTTTGCCCAACGAACTAACATCTTTACCAATGCCACTGATAGTATTGCAGCCGGTTATTAAAGTGAGAGTCATGATAATAAGTGAGAATGCGAAGAGAAGTTTTTTCATAATGATATTTGATGCCAGGAGAAAATATTTTTGTAAACTGAAAAAACATCATTTTTTTGTGTTCTTTGTATTCTTTTTTGATTAATCTTAATTCTCATTTTATTAGCCGGC
>CAYYAN010000075.1:4556-7537 GCA_964469825.1 uncultured Chthoniobacter sp.
TCGAGAAAAAACCACTGTCATGGTAATCCTTAAAAATACTCTTTAGACTCAAAATCTGGTATCCGCAAGGGTGTGTGGGTTCGAGCCCCTCCGCCGGTAGATGCTGTCAGAGCCTAAAGAGTATTTTTAAGGATTACCATGACAGTGGTTTTTTCTCGAAAAAAATTTAACTCTTTACCATTTAATCTTCACTTTTCCAAGAGATGAATTACTACAGCTGGGAGAAAACCAAAAAAGGACCATGGTATTGGCGTTGGTGGTTTCTAACACTTCTATTTCTTCTTTTCTTAGGATGCTTGATGGGATTTTTGGGCTATGCTTATCTTTACTATGAATTTGGAACACAGGTTCAAGACTTCGATCTTTCCAAATTAGAAAAAATGGAAGTGGCAAGTGTCATTTATGATCGTCATGGAGAACAGATCGGAAAAATTTTTATTCTTAATCGTCTTCCAATTCCTTACTCCGAAATTCCCCAGAGCATGGTTCAAGCTGTCGTTGCTGAAGAAGATAATCGTTTTTTTGAGCATCACGGAGTTGATTATTTCGGAATTCTTCGTGCTGCTGTTAGCAATTATCGACAAGGAAGAATTAAGCAAGGGGCTAGTACCGTGACGCAACAATTAGCACGTAATTCTTTTGACCTGCGAGAACGAAGTTATCGACGGAAATTTGTGGAGATGTTCCTTGCAGAGCGCATTGAAAAATCTCTTTCCAAAGAAAAAATCATGGAACTTTATTTGAACCGCATCTACTTTGGCAGCGGGTTCTATGGTGTAGAAGCGGCAGCTATGGGTTATTTTGGAAAGCATGCGCATGAACTTTCTGTCGATCAGTGTGCGTTGTTAGCAGGGCTGTTAAAGAGTCCTAATGCTCTATCCCCTTGGAATAATCCGAAGGGGGCAATAGGTGTGCGAAATTTTGTGCTACAACGAATGAAAGAATTGCACTTCATTACAGCTCATGAATTGAAATGTGACCAGCTCTCACCATTAGGTGTTCAAAAACGACAGAATCCTTTTAAAGCTTCTTACGCCCTTGATTACGTTCGACAGCAAGCCATCGCAGTTTTGGGCTTTCAGCAGGCCATGAATGGAGGAGTACGTATTGATACAACCTTTGATTCAAAGTTACAAAAAATTGCTGAAGAAGGGCTTTCTAAGCAACTCGAGAAAATCGAAGGGATGCCTGACTATCAGAATCTATCTTTACAATCTACTGATGCAGCGAATAGCAGCGTCTCGCCAACTATAAAAACAAGTTCTCATCATGAAACGTACCACAATTATCATCTAAAAAATCAGCAGCTTGAAGAAAAAGTTGCGAGAGGTGAATTTTTAAACTTTCCTGTTCCTAGCTATTTGCAGGGAGCTGTGCTTGCGATTGATAATCAAACTGGTGGGATTTTAGCACTTGTGGGAGGGCGTGATTTTACTCACAGCGAATACAATCGAGCTCTTCAAGGCCGTCGACCTCCAGGAACTCTCTTCACCCCCTTTGTCGCTGCAGCAGCTTATAGCAAAGGGATTTTTCCTGGAACTCCTGTTGATGATTCTTGTATTGATAACCATTATGTTATGATTGGTGGTGAAACTGGAATTTTAGGAGAGTGGGGTGTTGAGCGTTCTGACAATAGCTATGAAGGACCGATGACATCTCACGAAGCTGTGGCTCGAGGAAAAAATGCCGCTGTTGTTCGTTTAGGATTTCTAACCGGGACTGATGCTGTGCAACAATTAGCAAAAAAGGCTGGTATTCATGGGCCAGTGCGAGATGTTGCTAATGCATATTTGGGATCCAGTGAAATGGGGCTTGATGATATGACATTAGCTTTTTCAAGCTTTCCTGGTAAGGGAACGCGTCCTGATCATCTTTTTGCTATTACAAAAATTACAGATGGTGATGGAAAAATTATTTTTGAAACACGACCAAAACGAACAGAGGTGATGTCGCCTGAGGTTGCTTTTCAAGTGCATGAGATTTTAGATGATGCCTTGCACAACACTAATGCTATTGAAATCGGTAAAACTAATCTCTCTTCGTTTCCTTTAGGAGGAAAAAGTGGCACTGCTTATGATTTTACCGAAGCTTGGTTTGCCGGTTATTCAAGTGCTGTAACCTGTGGTGTCTGGATTGGTTTTGATAAACCTCAGAAAATTTATCGTGGAGCTTTTGGAAAAGATTTGGCATTGCCGGTCTGGGCTTCTGTGATGCAAGGCTCGTTGAATGATTTCTCTCCTGCCCCAATCAAGCCTCCAGCTAGACTTCATCCTGTTGAGGTTTGTAGGGCTTCAGGGTTGTTGCCAGCTGCTGATTGTAAGAAAAAAGAAAAGGGAACGGTGATGCTTTATGCAACAGCTACAGAAATTCCTACCATTGAGTGTGACATTCATGGATCAGGTATGCGTGTCCAAGAGAAAGAATCAGAGGAAGCAGAATGGCCAAAAGCTATTGCGGCTGTTGATCTAAACAGTATTCCAGCAATTACTGTTACAGCACCAGCGCTTTTGAAAGAGCTTCCTAAGCCGATTGGGCCGGAGGCTGTTAATTTTATTATGAATGGTGATCAAAAAATTCCCGTTCAAAAAGCAGTTCCCGTAGCGAAGAGTTTGAATCATCTAAATGTTGATAAAAAACAAACTGACTCATCAGAAGAAAAAGAGCCCGAGGTGCGACGAGCTGAACCAGTGGCTCCAAGTAATATTTCAACAGAAGCGCCAGCGCTACCACTCTCTAAGCCAAAGCCAGTGAATTTTTGGGAAGAGAAGATTTACAAATAGTTCCTTGAAAAAATTTCTTTGAATTGGAAAACTACTTTTATGTATCAACTTGTTCTCATTCGTCATGGTGAAAGTCTTTGGAATCGCGAAAATCGTTTTACTGGTTGGACCGATGTCGATCTTTCAGAAAAAGGATTTAGTGAAGCCAAGGAGGCTGGTGAGATTTTAAAAGAAAAAGGTTTTAAATTTGATGTCGCTTTT
>CAYYAN010000076.1:0-7461 GCA_964469825.1 uncultured Chthoniobacter sp.
AACAATATCGTCTTAGCAATTTTCAAACATATTACCAATCCAGAAGCTAGACAGTATCTACTTCGCCAGGCCTTTGAAGAAGCGATTCACACTCATACTTTTCAATACATTGTAGAAAGTCTTTCGTTAGACCAACGTGAAGTCTTCAATATGTATCACGAAGTCAATTCAATTAATAAAAAAGATAGCTTTGAAATGAAACTCACAGCAGAGATCATGGAAGATGGCTTTTCTACTGAGACTCCAGAAGGATTAAGAACCTTTTTAAAAAATCTCGTTGGATTCTATGTCATTATGGAAGGAATCTTTTTCTATAGTGGTTTTGTCATGTTACTGAGTTTTAAGCGTCAAAATAAAATGATCGGTATCGGACAACAATTTGAATACATCATGCGAGATGAATCGATCCATCTTAATTTTGGAATTGATCTCATTAATGGCATTCGCGAAGAAAATCCTGGCGTTTGGACACCAGAGCTTGAAAAAGAAGTCCGCCAAATGATTCTTGAAGCTGTTGAGTTAGAAGTCGCCTATGCTGAAGATTGCATGCCACGAGGAATTTTAGGCCTTAATGCAACTCTTTTCCGCGACTATGTTCAATACATTGCTGATCGCCGTTTGGACCGACTTCATATGACGGCCCAATTTGGCAGTAAAAATCCATTCCCATGGATGAGTGAAGTTACAGACCTTTCTAAAGAACAAAACTTTTTTGAGCGCAAAGTCACTGAATATCAAAAAGCAGCATCATTGGAATGGTAAAATCTGAAACTCTCGACTCAGTTTCGTTGAAACGTTGAAAAAACTTTTAAAATGGATCAGGCTTCCCCTTATCAATCATTCCTTACAGAGCTCAATGAAATCTTGCGTCACAAGTGGATTGAAAGCGAAAAAGCAGGTCATGACATTGGTTTTGAAGCAGCGCTTTTTGACTGGGCTACTAACTACCACCCCCTTTGGAAAAAAAATATAACGAAGTCCTGCTTGATCCATGAATAATCTCCACTTCAAAAATGGCCGCGTTATTGACCCAGCCAACAATATTGATGAAATCCGCGACCTCTTTGTCACAGACGGGAAAGTAGCTGAATATCCTGCGTCTAATCCCGAAATCATCGATGCCACTGGTCTCGTTATCGCTCCTGGGCTTATCGATATTCATGTTCATCTTCGCGAACCAGGGCAAGAGCACAAAGAGACTATTGCTACCGGAACTCTCGCTGCAGCTGCTGGTGGATTTACAACGATTGTTGCCATGCCCAACACCACTCCACCGATCGATACACCGGAACGCTTGATGTGGGTTTTAAAAAAGGCTGCAACAACAGGCATCGTACATGTTCACTCAACAGGCGCTTTCACAAAAGGGCTGGCAGGAGAAGAGATTGCTCCCATCGAGGCTATGGCAGCAGCAGGAGCAGTAGCTCTAACCGATGATGGATATTGCGTACAAAATTTAAAACTGATGCGAGATTTGGTTCTTCGTGCCAAAAAAGCTGGCCTTCTCATCATGGATCATTGCCAAGAAGCTTCCCTCACCAAAGGAAGCGTTATGCATGAAGGAGAATGGAGCAATCGTCTCGGCCTAACCGGTTGGCCTTCTCTTGCCGAAGAGATCATTGTTGCTCGTAATATCATGCTAGCAGAAGAAATTGGTCATCCCATTCATTGTCAGCATATCAGCTCTGGAACAAGTGTTCGCTTGATCCGCGAGGCTCGTACACGAGGCGTTCCTATTAGTGGAGAAGCTTCCCCGCATCACATCACCTTAATTGACGAAATGTTAAAACAGAAAGATGCCAATTTTAAGGTAAACCCACCTCTTCGCACTCAAGAAGACATTGATGCCATTATCGACGGCATTGCTGATGGCACCATTACCATTTTAGCCAGCGATCATGCACCTCATGCACTCAGTGAAAAGCAGCACCCCATCGATCGTGCTCCTTTTGGAATGCTCGGTCTAGAAACAGAACTTGCTGTTTTTCTGACGACCTTAGTACATCAGAAAAAAGTTCTTTCGCTCTCCAAACTCGTCGCCATGCTAACGATTAATCCAGCTCGGTTACTCCATCTCGATTCGGGAACCTTGAGTCCAGGAGCTCTTGCGGATATTACCCTCATTGATCCAAATCTCCATTGGACCTACGACCGTGAAACATCTCACTCCCTCTCACGCAATACACCTTACCATGGCTATCAATTCCAAGGCCGTGCAGTTAGGACAATTGTAGCTGGTCGTACCGTTTGGGAACTACTTCGCAACAGTTAACGTAAAAATTTGAAGTTGAAGCAAATTTTGGATTTTTAGAAAAATTTTACTTCTTTGCAACAAGGTTAAAACTTCAACTTCTGATTTAACCTAATTAACCCAGATATTTCATGGAAAATCGTAGTGAGACGCCAAACGAGGCATGTCATTCTCGCGAAGGCGGGAACAAGGAGGGCGAAAAATTTCAATGCAGTAACTGTATGTTTCATACCATCCAAATCGAAATTGGAGCTCAACGCAGTAGGCATAGGCTTTCCGCAAGTCGTAATAGATTTGCTATGAAATATCCGAGTTAAACCTATAGAATTTTATTGTCATGAAAAACACTTATACCCTTCTCAAAAAAGACCCCACCAGTCGCGCTCGCGCTGGCATTGTTCAAACACGCCGTGGCACGATTGAAACACCGATTTTTATGCCTGTGGGAACACAAGCCACAGTCAAAGCCGTTTCTCCTGACGAACTTTATTCACTAGGCGCTCAAATTATTCTAGGTAATACTTATCATTTGCACGTACGTCCAGGAGAAGGCCTTATTAAGGACCTCGGCGGCCTTCATCATTTTATGCAATGGGATCGTTCGATTCTCACTGACAGCGGTGGTTTCCAAGTTTTTTCACTAGCTCGCTTAAGAAAAATCACCGAAGAAGGAGTTCATTTTCAAAACCATCTTGATGGTACTCCTACCTTCATAAGCCCGGAGGTTTCGATGCAAATTCAACACGACCTCGGTTCCGACATTGTCATGGCTTTTGATGAATGCCCTCCCTATCCCTGTTCCCACGAAGCAATGAAGACGAGCCTAGAACGAACACTCCGTTGGGCCAAACGATGTAAAGAATATTGGCAACAGCAGAAGAATAGAGATCAGTCTCAGTATTTCCGCATTTTAGGATCAGCGTCTAAAGTTGCAACAAAATCCGAAAATACTGAAACTGTCCCTTATCCTGATCCACTTCTTTTTGGTATCGTCCAAGGTGGCTCGCATGATGACCTACGGAAAATTTCTGCAGAAGCTCTCGTTGAAATTGGTTTTGATGGTTACGCGGTTGGTGGTGTAAGCGTTGGAGAACCAGAGCCTGAGATGATGCAAGCGATTGATGCCTCCATTCCTTACCTTCCAGAAACAGCTCCGCGTTATGCCATGGGCCTCGGAACACCACCCCAAATGGTTGAGATGGTCGCTCGTGGCATTGATATGTTTGATTGTGTCTTGCCGACGCGCTTAGCTCGTAATGGAACAGCCTTCACGAAACATGGAACCCTCAATTTAAAAAATGCACCCTACGCACGCGATACAGCTCCAATTGAAGAAGGATGCACTTGTCCAGCCTGTCAAAAATTCACTCGTGCTTATTTGCGTCACCTTGTTAAAGCAGAAGAAATTTTTGGCCTACGTCTCATCTCATTGCATAATCTCCATTTTTATCTCAACCTCATGCGTCAGACGCGTCAGGCAATCTTAGAAGGAAAATTTGAACAATTCCGAAAAGAATTTGTGGCTGGATATTCGGTCCATTAAAATAAATTTTTTGAAAGAATCGTTTTTAACAAAAGAGATCAGAAAAAAATTTCGGGTTCAAACTCTACACTTTTTACCCTTTACTCTTCACAACCGTTCTGAACGGTTACGCGATTACCTCCTAGTTAAATTTTAAAACGAAACGGCGAATTTCTATAAGCTTCATGATGCTTTTTAATAGCATCTTCTGCTCGTGTTTTTCTAAGATTTTGCAGACGCTCTTCTATCTCTTTTCTGAAGATTCTCATGTAGTTTAATAACGACAATCGCGCATGTTCTGCTGTTTTTTTAATTTTTGGCAACTCTTCACTTTTGGGAAGTTTTTCTGGCGGTATCATGTTACCAGTAAACTCTGTCTTAGTCACATAGCTTGCTTGAGGATCAAAACCAACAATGAATTCTAGATGACCATCACTTAATACTTCAGCCTCTTTTTTTAATACCTGATTCGATGCTTGCCTCATTTTAAAATAATCTAACTGCCCTTTGATCATTGTTGCAAGAGCTCTGGCTGAAAACAGCACTATGATGTCGTCACTTTTTTTATTATTAAAAAGGACTTCTTTAATTTTTGTCACTACTGGCATTAATTCTGGAATCTCTTTTAAAGAATCCAATATTTCATTAATTTCTTTGATTAAATCAAAAATCGGAGAGTTGCTGATAGCACGCCTTGTTGCACTTCGACTTTTTGATGACTCTGAGTTTTTAAAATAAAAATTTTGAACCTCAGTTTTCAAGTAATGAATAGCATCACTTAAATATTCAAGGTAGTTTTTTAAAAAGTCTTCTTGCTTTTGATAAAATTCAACATATTCAGAATAGTGTAGATCATATTCATATATAGTTTTACAATTCTCTTTGCGTTCTTCCACAACCGCAACAGCAGCTCTTGTAATCAGACGATCAGGAGTATCAGAAGTAACATTTATTTGAATAGGCGTAGTTATATTACTAGTTATGTCACGAAAAGAATCTTGAGAAAAGTAGGATGTAAAATAAGAAGAGACATAACTAAAAAACTTGTAAGCTGATCTGAAAAGTTTTTTCACAACAGAATAGAAAAAAGAATTACAAGAACTCTTGCCGGTAACATCCGTGAATTCTAAACTGGTATCTGATTCTCTTAGAGGTGATTCTACATTTGATTGTGCTAACCTTGCTTCGTTGAATCCAATGGCATCGGATTGATAATCAATGGTAACTTTGGATGACTGATTCATAAAAATAGAACCCAATTTTCAGTTTATAGTCAAATGACTTTGAGCTTACAGAAAAGAGCACAAAGAGGACAAAAAAACTATTTCTCCTTTTTAAAAAACGAATGAATGCTAAGAGTTAACACCGACAATTTGCACTTCTGTCTCTAGGGTAATACCTCGTTCTTGCAACGCAACATCTTTTATTTTTTCAATTAGTGTTAAAATATCCGTAGCTGTAGCGCCGCCATCATTTACAATAAAATTTCCATGAACTTCAGAAACACGAGCATTCCCAATGGAGGTATTTTTAAGACCTAGTTCTTCGATGAGACGACCAGCTGATAAAGTGGGCTGTGGATTTTTAAAAATACATCCTGCACTAGCTGCAATCGGTTGAGTTTCACGACGATGATGCCACGATGTTTGCATTAAGTGATCAATTTCCTCCATAGCTCCAGGATGCCCTTGCAATGTTGCAGAAACAACATAATGATTTTTTAAAAAAGGAACATCGCGATAAAAAATTTCTAACTCTTGCGGTGTTGCGGTTCCCAGAGTCCCTTTTTGATCGACATATTTAATTCTAACAACTTGCTCAAAAGTCTGTTTACCCATCGCCCCTGCATTCATTCGTAGAGCTCCTCCAAGATTGCCAGGAATACCTTCCATCCACTCAAAACCTGCCAGACCTGCTTGACGAGCAAGACTGCTTAACTGTTTTAGCTTCACGCCAACACCGGCAGTGATGCACTGATCTTTCACGTGAGATTCTGCAAAACAACCACGTGCCAAATGCACGACAACACCAGGAATGCCACCATCTTGTACAATGAGATTAGATCCTCGTCCCATCACCATCAGTGGAATTTTTTCTTCAAAACATTTTTTAACTAACTGAGCAAACCCCTCTTCGGTCTCTGGTTCAGCCCAAAATTGGGCAGGCCCACCAACACGCATCGTCGTATGACGCGCAAGCACCTCGTAAAGTTGAATCGTTCCCTTTCCCATTGCAGTAAGCAATTGATCGCGCATCATCAAGTCTTCAACTAGTCGTGTTGACTCTTCGTGAATATTACCAGCTCCTAACGAAAGGATCAGATCTCCTGGTTTCATCATAGCACCTACCTTGTATCGCAATCCTTCTGAATGAGGCTCAAAGAAAATAGAGGGATGACCTTGGGCTCGAGCTGCCTCTACGATCGTTTCTCCCGTCACTCCTGGGAGCGGCTGTTCGTTTGCTGGATAAATACTAGTCACAAAAACAGTGTCCGCAGCTAATAAAGCGGTTCCAAATTCTCGTTGAAAGGCTGCTGTTCGAGAATAGCGATGCGGTTGAAACATGACAATCAACCGCCCCGGAGAAGCGCTTTCAGAAACATCATGCAGCAACACATGGGCCGTTGAAAGCGTCGCTGCAATTTCAGTGGGATGATGTCCATAATCATCAAAAACACGAATTCCTTGTCCGTCGTACTTAAGCTCGAATCGTCTCTTAGCTCCACGGAAATGATTTAAAGAAACAACAATTGTTTCAAAAGCCATTCCTAATTCCAATGCAAGCGCAATTACGAGCATCGCATTATTAACATTATGAATTCCAGGAATAGAAAGAAAGAGTCTTCCTAAAGTTCTGTTTTTGGCAACCACCTCAAAAGAGGAACCTTCTTTTTCTTTTTTCAAGCTGATATATCGATAGTCACACCCTTCATCAGTGCCAACGGAAATAGCACGCGGATGATTAGCACAGAGGCGAGCAGCCCCTAAATCATCAGCCCAATAAAAAAGAAATCCTTTGGTCTGATTGATGAGACATTGAAAAACTTCATCAATGGCCTCGCTACTTTTATAAAAGTCGAGATGCTCAGGCTCAACATTTAAAACAAGGGTATGCTCCGGAGTATAGTTGACTAAAGTTCCATCACTCTCATCGCCTTCAGCAACAAAATAGTCTCCCTGCTGACTCCAACGCGAATTAGTTCCAAGAATAGGAACCTCAGCTCCAACATAGTGAGAGGGATTCAAACCACCTTCTCCTAAAACGTGAGCGGCCATTGCAGCCGTTGTTGTCTTGCCATGCATACCGCATACAATGATTCCTTTTTTACCTAACATGAGAGCCGCAAGAATCTCTGCACGAAGTGCCATTAACTTACCCGACATTTTAGCTTCATCAAAAGCAACATTCCCTGGACGAATAGCAGAGGAGTAAATCACCAACTCAGCATGCTTGATTTCTCCCGTACGATGAGGAATATTGAATATCAATCCTTGACGAGAAAGGCGCTCCGTTTCATTCGTTGTTACCTTGTCAGATCCACTGACACGATGCCCTAAGGCTAACAACAAGCCAGCTAAACCACTCATGCCTGAACCAGCAACACCAATAAGATGAATGTCACGAGGCCCTGTATGGAGCAAAAATTGGGCCAACTTTGCAATGAAGGCAAGATTATCTTTATTATCTT
>CAYYAN010000077.1:0-237 GCA_964469825.1 uncultured Chthoniobacter sp.
ATTCGGTTACAGGAAATTCGCTTGTAGCAGTTTTAACAGAATAGGTAAAGGAACCATCACTTTCTGTATTACGAGTGATTGAGGCTATATTGGGAGTAGAGCTCATTTTATCATTGTAGAGCGCATAAGGATCACTCTTGCTGGCGACAGCATTAAGGAACTGGCAATACTCAGATGCTTTGATGTCATAAGTCCCAATTTGAAAATTTTGGGTAACAGCGCCATGCCCAGAACTAA
>CAYYAN010000077.1:247-3606 GCA_964469825.1 uncultured Chthoniobacter sp.
TTATTGTCAGCGGGATTACCAGCATCGATTACAGGAACAAAGGCAATCTTAAGAGGTCCGGCTGCCTGTGCCTTTTTTTGACCCACTGTTAAATTTGAAGTTGGTGGAAGAGCAACAACAAGAGTCGAAGTCAGTAGGGAAAGGAACAGGCATAGGGATTTCATGGTCTAAAAAATCTATGCCGCAGTGACATAATTTCAAGTACTTATTTATTTTTCTTATTGACCTTTTAGTCAAATAGTGGGAAAAAGTGGGTCAAAGTGGACCGAAATGGTTTATTGTTCCATTTTGTTCTTCTCTCCAAACATGGCTACAACAACTCCCATTATCTATGCCGGAACATTTGAACGAGCGATCGATGCTAAGCATCGCGTCACGATTCCTGCTGCTTGGTTGGGAAAAGGAGAGAATCAATTTCATGCGATTCCCAATCCTGTTGGAGAGTGCCTCATTGTAATGCCACCTACAGAATTCAATGAGATCGAAGCACGTATTCAACAGAGCGCTGCTACGCCAGTAGAGCGACGGAAAGCGATTCGCCAATTTTATAGTCAAGCACGCTCTGTTGCTGCTGATGCACAGGGACGGATTCTTTTTTCTGACGAACAATGTTCTGCCTTGAACTTGAGTGGTAATGTGGTGCTTGTTGGAGGACGGAGTCGTTTTGAAGTTTGGAATGCAAAACGATGGGCTGCTGTTGCTGAAGAAGAACATACGGCCTTCCACAAGGTGGCCAATTTGATTGGGCTATAATCCTAAAAACGGAAATGAAGACAAAAAATTTTACGCAATAGTATCTGTTTTAAAGTCGAGCCATTCTAATGCCTCACTAACCGTACAGGTTAGCCACGGCCTTATAACAACCAGTTTTAAATCAGACTCCTTACGCAAACTTTCTCATTTTTATTCCCGTTTTTAGGATAATCAAACTTTCTTATTTTTATTCGTACTTTTAGGATAATCATGAATTTAACCCAATCAGTTTCTTTTTTTTCTCAAACATTCGGCCA
Organism: uncultured Chthoniobacter sp.; assembly: GCA_964469825.1. Classification (GTDB taxonomy): domain Bacteria; phylum Verrucomicrobiota; class Verrucomicrobiia; order Chthoniobacterales; family UBA6821; genus CAIWMF01. Next base: position 1,258 of record CAYYAN010000077.1, read on the forward strand.
TTCTGTTGCTGGGCGCTGGGAGCACTTTTGTATTCATCTCCACCGCAAAATGGATACTGCTGCTTCAGGTACATGTCCTGAAAAAAAGCGAAAATCTTTTTCTCCATTGGCTCAACGAGCAAATTTCTCGAGTTCCGAGTCTCCAGATTCCAGGGTTTCTATTGAAGCCTGTAACTTGCAACCTGCAAGTTGTTTTTCTCACCAGTCTGTTCTTGCTAAAGAGGTGGTTGACTTTTTAAAACCGGAACCTGGAAAAATATTTTTTGATGGAACTTTAGGAGGAGGAGGACATGCAGAACTTTTGCTCCAGGCTGGTGCCTCTGTAGTAGCTTGTGATCGTGATCCTGCTGCGCTGACTCATTCAAAAAAGAAGCTTGCTGCTTTTGGAGATCGCTTTACTTGCTTTGAATCGAATTATGCAGAAGCACCTGCTCATCTTATTAAGATGGGAATTTTTCAAGTAGATGGAATCTTGCTCGATTTAGGTGTCTCTTCGCATCAGATTGATACTCCTGAGCGTGGTTTCTCTTTTCAAAAAGAAGGACCACTTGATATGCGGATGGGCCGTTCAAGACAAAGTGCTGCTGATATTGTTAATACAGCAGACTTATCAACATTAGTAAAAATATTTCGAGAGTATGGTGAAGAACCGCGCGCATTAACTTTTGCAACGCGTATTATTCGCGAACGGCATCATCATCCGATCACGACAACGACGCAACTTGCTTCTCTCTTGGCTCAAGGAACACGTCCTGGGCCACGTCATCCAGCAACAAGAGTTTTTCAAGCACTTCGTATTGCTGTTAATGAAGAGATCAACTCGCTGGAATCAGCACTGCCACAGCTTGCGGAGATGTTAACTCCAAGTACTGGTCGTTTTGCAGTTATCACTTTTCATTCGTTGGAAGATCGCATTGTAAAACATTTTTTTAAAAAGCATGCTGCAGCAGAAATTGATAATCCAACATGGAGTGCTCCCAAACCTAATCCAGAACAACTTTTCAAATCTTCTTTACCTCATTCTGTCGTTGCTGACACTGCTGAACTCACCAATAACCGTCGTGCAAGGAGTGCCAGACTACGCATAGCTGAAAAAATTTAACCTTATCTCCACTGATGAAAATCATTTGTAAAAGGTCTATCTTCCCATCCAAAAACAATGTCTAATTTTCGTAATACCCATCATCATAATCGTAAAAAAGCCAATAATGGCATTGAGGTACCTTTGCTGACTCAGTGGCTCATCCTCTTTTTTGTATTAGGTCTGAGCGGGCTCTTTTTTGTTTATTTAAAAAATCAACAGCATGCGATTGGGAAACAAACACATATTGTCGAAGCTCAACTCGGAGAAGCACGTGCTCACAATGATGCTTTGATTGCTAAAATTACAGGACTCACCTCTCGAGGCGCTTTGCAGCGTAAATTAGATGAGAAATTTCTGGATCTTATTCCCATTCGTGAAGCAGCGATTGCGAGGATCAATACACCATTGCAAGAACAGGATCGAGATATAACAAGGACGGCTTCTTTGAGATAGTCACTCGTATTGTTTGAGTATTTATTACACTCCATGAGTAATCGAATTGGCTTTGTCTGTTCTTTATTAGCAGCTCTTTTTACCTTTTTTGCCTTTCGATTAGTTAATCTTCAGGTTGGTCATCATGAAAAATTTTTAAAACTGGCAGCTGAAAAGCATGGTTTCAAACAACCTATTTTTGCACAGCGTGGTTCCATTTATGATCGTCATGGAGAGGCTCTTGCTGTGAATGTTCCTGTGCGAACAGTGACAGCAGATGGAACGCGTATTAAAAACCCTGCAGCTATTGCTCATGTTGCGGCTCCTTTTCTTGGGATAAAAGAGTCAGAGTTAGCTAGCAAACTCTCAACAAAGCGGCCCGATGTTGTGATTGCTACTGGTGTTTCAGAAATCGATGCGACAGCGATGATGAATGCTTTGGAAGCAGCCAAACTTCAAGGACTCTACCTGCAAGAGGGAGCTCAGCGTGTTTATCCTAATGGGAAAATGCTTTGTCATATTTTGGGTTTTGTGGATCATAATGGACATGGTGTCGATGGAGTTGAAAAAGTTTTTGATCAAGCACTTGCTGGTCGTAATGGTTATCGTCATGTAGAACATGATCGGAGAGGTGTGGAAATTGTGCTTTACCGTGGGCAGGAAGAACCAGCTGAAAATGGAAAAAATATCACACTCACTATTGATATGGGGATCCAAGCTATTGTTGAAAAAGAGCTCGATAATGCGATGGCTACGTATCATCCAGCTGGTGTGACGGCCATTGTCTTAGATCCCATGACGGGAGAGATTTTAGCAATGGCGAGTCGGCCCAA
>CAYYAN010000077.1:3616-7439 GCA_964469825.1 uncultured Chthoniobacter sp.
GATCCGAATCATTTTGGTGAAGCAACATTTGAGCAGATGCGTAATCGTGCTATTACCGACATGTATGAACCAGGATCGGTCTTCAAGATTGTTGCTACTGCTGGTGCCATGAATGAAGGAATAGTTACAGAAAATACACCCATCTTTTGTGAATATGGTCATTTTCTCTATGGAGGAAAAATTTTAAAGGAAGCCAGTCATGAAGCTTTTGGAGAAATTCCAGTGAGAGATGTTTTGGTGCACTCTTCCAATGTAGGAGCTGCCAAAATTGCACTCAAAATGGGAGATGATAAATTTTATGAATATGTGAGGCGTTTTGGTTTTGGCGAAAAAACAAAAATTCAACTCCCTGGAGAAATTTCTGGTCTCGTGAATCCTCCTGCACGTTGGGATAAGTTGACCCTAACGCGTATGGCAATGGGGCAGTCAATAGCAGCGACTCCGATCCAAGTCATCATGGCAATGAGTACTATTGCCAATCGAGGAAAATTAATGACCCCACAATTAGTTTGCAAACCTTCTGATGGAAAGGTTCCTGCTGATGCAGCTGTGCGTCGCGAAGTCATTTCTTCAGGTGTCGCAGAAGTCGTTAATGGCGCATTGAGTGACGTTGTTAGTAAACGAGGCACTGCGATTCAGGCTAAAGTTGAAGGATATACAGTTGCTGGAAAAACAGGAACTGCTCAAAAAATTAATCCTCATGGTGGTTATCTCAGTGACCGCTATATTGTTTCTTTTGCTGGTTATCTTCCTGCTGAACATCCTCGTCTAGCAACACTTGTTGTTGTCGATGATGCTCATGTTGCTAGCAGTGCTAATTACGGCGGTTTGATAGCTGCGCCTGTCTTTTCAAAAATTGGAGAAGCTTCAGCGAGGTACTTGGATTTGCCGATGAGTCCTGGAGCACAGGAAAAAACAGAAAATATTCATAGGGATGGAACCAATGGAAGAGATGTTAGGAAATAGTACTATTTTAAACGCTAAAAACGTGAATGTAATTTTTTTGCGTTCTTTGTATGCCGCGTAAGCGGCTTTGTGTTACTTTGTAGTTCATTCTTTTCATTCTTTACGCGCATTACAATTATTATGAAACTCGAACAACTTCTTCATTCAACTAGCATTCTTGGTATCGAAGGGGCTGTTTCCAATTTATCAGAAATTGAAATTACTCAGCTCTGCTACGATTCACGCCAAGTAAGACCCGGCGCACTTTTTTTTGCATTACCTGGCGAGCGTATTAAGGGAACTGCTTTTGTCAAAGATGCTATTGATCGCGGAGCCGTTGCTGTGGTAGCTGAGGAAGGTATTCTAGATATCATTGTTCCAGTGCTTCGTGTTCCTCTGGCGCGTCGTGCGATGGGAGATATAGCTAGTTGCTTTTATCAATTTCCAAGTCATTCGCTTGCAGTCTGCGGTGTGACCGGAACTAATGGAAAAACAACAACAACATTTTTAGTGCGTCATCTTTGCGAAATGAGTGGGCGACGCTGTGGTTTGATGGGGACGGTGCATTATATTTTGCCAGGTGTCATTGAGGAAGCGGCCCGCACGACGCCAGAATCAGTTGACCTTCAAGAAATGATGCTGCGTATGAGGGAAGGAGGCTTCAAAGCTGTTGCTTTAGAAGCTTCCAGTCATGCAATCGTCCAAGAGCGTTTGCGTGGAACAGAATTTGATGTTGCCATTTTTACAAATCTCACACAAGACCATCTCGATTTTCATGGGACCATGGAAGAGTATTTTAAGGCAAAATTTTTGCTTTTTAAAAATATGTCACAACAAGATAAAAAACGAGGTAAGGCTGTGATTAATATTGATGATCGTTATGGACGTCTTTTAATCGATAAGCTTCCATCTCAACTTGGGATGACAACTTATGGGCAGTCACTCCATGCTGATTTTCGAGCTTCTAATATCCGTTTTACTGCAATAGGAACACAATTTTCTCTCGAGGCGCGAGGGAGAAGTTATCTCGTCCGTTCGCCTCTTATTGGACTATTCAATGTTTATAACGCATTGGGAGCTCTTGCTTCAGCAACAGCAATGGGATTGGAATTGCGACGAGCGATAAAAGCTTTAGAAACGGCACCTCAAGTGCCAGGACGTTTGGAACGTTTGCCAGGAAAACAACCGTTTCAAGTTTATGTTGATTACGCTCATACACCCGATGCTTTAGAAAATGTTTTGAGAACGTTGTATCAGCTTAAGCAGGGAAGATTGATTGTCATTTTTGGATGTGGTGGTGATCGCGATCGTGCGAAGCGTCCACTCATGGCTGTTGCAGCAGAACGTTACGCAGATGAAATTATAGTGACAACTGATAATCCTCGCACAGAAGATCCAATGGCCATTATAAGTGACATTAAAAAGGGATTTCGGAAAAAATCTTTTTCTTCTATTTGCAATCGAGAAGAAGCTATTGGGGAAGCCATTCGGCGCGCTCTGCCTGGGGATATGATTATTATTGCTGGCAAAGGACATGAAAACTATCAAGAAGTTCATGGTGTGAAGAGCCCCTTTGATGATCTTAAGGTTGCAAAACAAGCAATACAAAATTCACAGGAGTGGAAAAAAGAAGAAGTTTACAGGGATAGAAGGGATGCTTAAAAATATTTCTACGTTTTTCTTTTCAATGATTTTTCAATAGATTTTACTAACATTTTTTTAAACCTAAAAACTATTTTAAACTCATTGATTTTTTTATCGCTTCTATTCCTTCTATCTCTGTGAATTCTGTTTCTATTTCTCAAATTGCTCTCTGGTCTGGCGCACAGCTAATAAGTGACAATCCTGATATTTTAATTTCTAGCTTTTCAAAAGATACTCGGACGCTTCAAGCTGGGGATCTTTATCTGGCGCTCAAGGGTGAGAATTTTGATGGAAATAATTTTATCACTCAAGCTGCTGAAAAAGGAGCTGTCGGAGCACTATATGAAGGACCAACTCCAAAAAATTTACCGGCATCATTTGCTCTGCTTCATTCAAATAATGCCTATCAATCATTGCAGCAATTAGCAGCAGCCTGGAGAAAAGAGCTTTCTTGTCGTGTTGTGATGATTACGGGGAGTAGTGGTAAAACAACAACAAAAGATTTTACGACAACCGTTCTTGCAAGTGTGCGACGCGTTACGGCAACGCAAGGAAACTATAATAACAATATTGGCTTACCACTTTCTATATTGAGAGCTTCTCGCACTGATGAAGTTGCGATTTGGGAAATTGGAATGAATCATCGCGGAGAAATTGCTCCGTTGGCAATGTTAGGAAAACCAGATGTAGCAATCATTACTAACATTGGGACTGCGCACATCGGTTTTTTAGGTTCTCGTGAAGCCATCGCTGAAGAAAAAGGAGATCTTTTTGAAGTGTTGACTGCTGATGGTTTAGCGATTTTGCCAGCCTCGGACGATTTTTGTGAAACGCTTGTCAAAAGAACTTCAGCTCGCATAATGCGTGTTGGTATTGGGTGTGGCGATCTTCAAGCAAGAATTTTAGCTGAAACTACAGTTGGTACTCATTTTGAAGTTTTTTATCAGGGATCTTCTTTTCCTGCCTTTTTGCCTGTCCTTGGAATACATATGGTCAGTAATGCGCTTTTAGCACTTGCTGCAGGAATAGCATGTGGAGTTTCGTTGGAGCAGGGTATTCAAGCATTGACTCAGGTAGAAGCTTCTAAAAGTCGTCTCTCTCTTTCAGAACACAACGGGATCCACCTCGTTGATGATACTTACAATGCCAATCCCAATTCGATGGAAGCAGCATTAGCAACGATGAAGAGTTTTTCTTGCACAGGTCGTCGTATTGCTGTGCTAGGTAGAATGGG
>CAYYAN010000078.1:0-3924 GCA_964469825.1 uncultured Chthoniobacter sp.
TGCCTGTAGGGGAGCAATTCTCAATAACTGATTCACAAACGAATGAATAAGTTTTTCCCATGAAATACATATCTACAAAATTTTACTTTATTTCTACAATAGAATTACTCATTTCAAAATTATCTCTACTTTCCTTACACGCATTGGGGTTAAGATCTATCTAATCCAAAGGCCGTATGGGCTAGTTGAGCCGCTGAAACAATGTCAGCCTCATCAATAATCACAGCAATTTTAATTTCAGAGGTAGAAATCATTTGAATGTTGATGCCACCCTGAGCTAAAGCTTCAAAAAGTTTTGCGGCAACACCAGAGTGAGTTCTCATTCCAATTCCGACAACACTCAGTTTAGCAATACCACTTTCCTTACGTACCTTGCCTGCTCCAATTTCCTGAGCAACACGATCAAGCATGGTGCCAATTTTTTCAAGATCATCACGATTGAGCGTGAAAGAAATATTAGTTGTTCCGTTGGCAGAGACATCTTGAACAATGACATCAATATTTAATTGTGCTTCAGCAATGGCCCCAAAAATTCGAGCTGCGCAACCAGGACGATCTGGCACATCAGTAATGGTAACCTTGGCTTGATTACGTTCGACACTAATGCCACGAACGACGACTTGTTCCATGCAGGGAGATTCTTCTTTCACGATTGTTCCTGGTTGTGTGTTAAAGCTATTACAAACTTCAAAGCTAACGCTATATTTTTTTGCAAATTCAACAGAGCGCGACTGCATTACTTTAGAGCCACTGCCTGCCATTTCCAACATTTCATCGTACGAAATGAGATTGATTTTTTGTGCTTTAGGAACAATGCGTGGATCACATGTAAAGACACCATCAACATCAGTCAAGATTTGACAAGCATCAGCTTGGAGAGCAGAAGCCAAGGCAATAGCTGTAAGATCTGATCCGCCGCGTCCGAGCGTTGTGATTTCACCTTCTTCTGTCTCGCCTTGAAAGCCAGCGACAATGACAATTTTTCCTTGCTGTAAATGTTGGTGAATGAGCTCTGGATTAATATGACGAATTTTTGCTTTGGTATGTAAGTTGTCAGTGATAATTCCAGCTTGTGCTCCAGTGAGGGAAACAGCCTTTCCACCAAAAGCCTCAATGGCCATTGCCGTTAGCGCCATACTCGTTTGTTCTCCGGTAGCTAATAATACATCCATTTCACGACTCGTAGGAATTTCTGAAATTTGCTTAGTGAGTTGAATAAGTCCATCAGTGACACCCGACATCGCTGAAACAACGCCTACAACGGAGTTTCCTGCCTGTTGGGTTGCTAACAAACGACGGGCAACATGCTTAATTCGTTCGGGATTAGCAACAGAAGTTCCACCATATTTTTGGATGACAAGAGGCATGAATTTAGAAGATAGAAGGATTCGAAGCTGTAATTGTCAACATACCGTTGGCAGTTAGGAAATGAAAATAGAGGTCTGTTTGTGTAGATATAAATAATTTATTATCCTAAGAACTTGAATAAAAAAGAAAAAGCGCCGAATTGCCATAAAATATCTGGGCTTGTGAGGCATTAGAACAGCTCGACTTTAGAACAGATACTATTGCGTAAAATTTTTTATTTTCATTCACATTTTTAGGATTATTTTCCAGAAAGCCACAAGCCCTATCTTCTAAAAAGCCATAAGGCTTTTTAAGACAGCTTCCACTGTTGCTTTCGTAACGATTGGATCAGTGATGGAGTGACGCGCTACATCAGGGTCTTTGAGACCGTTACCGGTGAGTGTGAGAACCATGACCATCCTTGTTGCTAATTTTTCACGAAGAGCTTCAGGTGCCGGCTGATGATGTTGAAAATATTTCAGTAAGCCTGCAACAGGTGTCACGCTTGCAGGTTCAGCAAAGACGCCTTCGTTGCTTGCAAGCCATTGTTGTGCCGCTAAAATTTCTTCATCAGAGACAACATCAAATGCACCATATGATTCTTTAATCGCCTGCTGAGCTCCATTCCAACTTGCTGGACGACCGATACGAATAGCTGTTGCAATAGTTTCTGGATGATCTATAGGTGTACCATGAAACAAAGGAGCTGCTCCAGCTGCCTGCATGCCAAGCATCATCGGTAATCGTGATGTACGGCCAGATTGCTGAAATTCGCGATATCCTTTCCAATAAGCTGTAATATTTCCAGCATTGCCCACTGGCAAAATATGAAGATCAGGAACCTTTCCCAATTCTTCAATGATTTCAAAGGCTGCAGTCTTTTGTCCTTCGATGCGATCTGGATTAGTGGAATTAACAACGACAAACTTTCCAGTAGCTTCCAATTCATGAACAATACGCAATGCATCATCAAAATTTCCTTCAATGGCAATCACTGTGGCACCATACATATAAGCTTGAACCATCTTGCCAGTAGCAATGCGTCCTGCTGGAAGAATAACAACACATTTCATTCCTGCGCGAGCAGCATAAGCAGCCGCGGAGGCTGATGTGTTGCCGGTGGAAGCGCAAAGGACTGTTGTTGCTCCACGCTCGGCAGCTTTAGAAATCGCTACAGTCATGCCACGATCTTTGAAAGAACCAGTGGGATTTAATCCTTCAAATTTGAGATAGACCTCTCCTCCTGTCAGCTGACTAAGCTTGGGTGAAAAAATAAGCGGTGTAGAACCTTCACTTAACGAAATAATTGGTGTTTTTTCGGTGATTGGAAGGTACTCACGATACCGGTTGATGAGACCCGCGTCGTGGAATCCTGGCGCTTCATGATCAGCAGCGATTTGTACAAGAATTCCATTCATAGTATTTTTCATACAGTTTCTACATTAAAGAGAACCGGTTTTGATTTCACGCAAGAAAGTTGTTTGATTTTTTCTAAAGCAGAAAGCATTTTTCCGTAAGCAGCTTGATGAGTCATAAAAACAAGAGACGCTTCTGAACCTTCCAGCGATTCGGGTTGAATAGCAGAGGCAATACCAATTTCTGCATCACCAAGAATACTTGCAATTTTTCCAAGAACGCCTGGTTGGTCTTCTACGGCCAAGCGCAAGTAATAAGAGGCGCAAACATCCATAGCAGTGCAATGTGTTCCATAAAGTGCATGTGAAGCAAAACCAACATGACGACGTGATGAGTCTAACATGAAAGCAGCTTCCACTAAATCTCCGACTACAGAACTAGCAGTTGGTTTACGCCCTGCTCCTCTGCCATAAAAAAGAGCATCTCCTACAAGATCACCTTTGACAGCAATAGCATTAAAAACTCCATTCACCGAGGCCAAGACACTATTTTTAGAAATAAGCGTGGGAGCAACTGTCACCTCAATCGAACTATCTGCTGCGGCACGAAGTGTTGCCAAAAGTTTGATGGCATAGCCAAGATTGCGAGCAAAGAAAATATCTGCTGCCGTTACCGCCTCAATACCATCAACACGAATTGCTTTAGGTTTGACCCAAAATCCATATGCTAATGCAGCTAAAATGATGGCCTTGTGTGCCGCATCTCCTCCATTGAGGTCTAGTGTAGGATCTGCTTCCGCATAACCGAGCTCTGTTGCCTCTCTCAAAGCAGCTTGGTAGTCAAGACCACCTTCTTGCATGCGGGAGAGAATGTAATTGCTGGTTCCATTGAGAATACCATGGATAGACTCAATACGATTTCCAACAAAAGCATCACGTAAGCTTTGAATAATGGGAATTCCACCAGCAACTGCAGCTTCGTAAAAAATTGGGACATCATGTTTTTTTGCAAGCGCAAAAATTTCTTCTCCATACTCTGCAAGCAAGGCTTTATTCCCAGTGACGACCATGCGCCCCGATTCAATGGCTGCTTTGATCAATTCGAAGGCATCTGTAGTTCCCCCCAAAAGTTCAACGATAATTTTAATCTCAGGATCTTTCAAAAGATCACGCCAAGAAGCAGTAAAGAGAGATCTTGGTGCAGCAACATCACGATTCTTTT
>CAYYAN010000078.1:3934-7317 GCA_964469825.1 uncultured Chthoniobacter sp.
TTTAAATCACGCACCACGATTGAGCGAACGTTAAAACGAAATCCAGAGCGCTCAGCTAGTAAGTCACTCTGATGCTGGAGATGGTCAAACACCCCTGCTCCGACTGTTCCAAAGCCTGCTAGGCCGATACCAATGCTTTTTATCATAAAAAAGAGAAAAGGTTATCTGACTTAATCAGGCTTTGCTATCAGAAAAAATAGGTCATCATAGCCCTAACCTCACAAGAGTGAATCCAAGCCCAATAATATATCCAATATCAAAAGAAGCAAAGGTGATTCCTGCTCTTACATCAGATTGCTGAAGGTCGTGATAAGCTATATAACTACAATATCCAATAATAATGAGTGCTGCTGCTAATGGTGGGTTAGCAGTCAACATAGCCCATTCTCCTGCAGAAGTTCCAATAGATTCAAATAAGCCTAATTCACCAAAGCCAGCTGCGTCAGCTATATCAAGTCCAATAGACTTAAAGAAGAAATTATAAACTCCCCTAAAACAATTATTTAATACTTCCATTACTCCTTCAGGAAGGCAGCGTGTCAAGACTTGTTGAAAGAAAAGAGAAATATTTCTAGCCACTAATGTAGCAACACAGCTAAGCCATTTGTAACCTCCTGCAATAAACGGGCCTGTTACATAGTTAAAGAGACGGCCTGAGACGTTTGGATCGGTGCCAGCTGTGGCATTCCAATAAGCTTTTCCATCATCCAAGAGTGTATTAATCACATTATTAAAAACAGCAGTAGCAACATTCTTAGCACTTGGTGGTGGTGGTGGAACATTATAAACAACGCGAAAACCAATTGTATTACTACTATTGTTCGCATTTACAAAGGAAGCTTCTGTAAAACGGAGCTCTTGAGAGTTGGTTGATTGCCAAGAGCCACCACGAACAATAAGTTCATTAGGCTTAGAAACCAGAGGAGTTCGCGTCCACTGATTAACATTTCCTGCCATATCATAAGCACCACAAGGGCTCATTGTTTTGTTAAATGTTCCAACAGGGGTGAGACGAGGCTGAGTAGATGTTGTAAAAACACCATTCAGGCAGTAGTTAGCCGAATTGCTCATCGTTAGAAGACTATTTGCTGGAACACTATAACTTCCTGTTCCAAAACTACAGTAGGTAGCAGGGTTTCCATCTTTGGCTGGTTGGTAGTAGGCTGCCTTGTACCATTGATCTTCAGTTGGAAGAGTCCATTTTGGGTTGTTGTTTGCAAGGTTAAAAACTCGTTTCTCATCAGAATTAAAAGATCCACTTTCCGTTGTTTCAGGGGATTCATCTCCAATGGGTTGATCATGTTCCAACCAATTGCAAAATCTTATGGCTGAAAACCAGTTAACATAAGTAATAGGAAACTTTTCTCGTCCAGGAATAGTAAAATAGCTATATCCTTTATTAGGGTTACCATAGCGCTGAATGCAGGCAACATCAGGGTCTGATGCCATGTTCGTATTATAGAGAGCGTGAGGATCAGCATGTGTTGCCACAGCATTTAAAAACATACAATATTGTTCAGCAGTGACATCATATTTTCCAATTTGGTATACTGTTGGAACAGATCCACACTTAACACCCCCTGGAACTGTAGCGTCGTCTGGTTCATTATGAGGATCAACAACGGGAACAAGATCCTTCATCATATCAAGATGGGTTACTACCGGAGCAGGAGGAATGTTATAAACTACGCGAAATCCAATGGTAGAACTTCATTGTCCTGAATTAGTGAAACGGGTTGTTGACTGAAGTTCATCACTAGTCTGAGATTTCCACGATCCACCTCGAATGATGACATTTTTTTCACTTGCATCAAATGTCGAAGTCCATTGCTGAACCTCTCCAGCCATATCATAAGCACCCCAAGGACTTGCTGATGCTGTAAAAGATCCAACGGGAGTCAGATGAGGTTGAGTCTTTATCGTGAAAACACCATTGGGAGCATAGTTAGCTCTATTGCCAACAACAGCCTCCTCCCATTTATTTCCTGGTGCATCATTCATACTACCTGTTCCAAAAGCACAATATTTTCCAGAAGTACTATTAGTTGATGGAATATAATAGGCCGCCTTGTACCATTGATCTTCGGTTGGAAGCGACCAAGCTGCTCCTGGGACAGGAAGACCTCCCTCAAAAGCTCCAGTTTCTGTTATTCCTGCAATCTGATTTCCTGTTGGCTGCCCGTTCTCTAACCAGTTACAAAAGCGTGTTGCAGCAAACCAACTGACATAGGTAATCGGAAAATCTTTTCGACCATTGATGGGAGTATAAGTATAACCATTGGTACCATCACTTGAGCGAGTGATACACGCAACATCAGGATCTGATGTCATATTAATATTATACAACCCATGAGGATCACCACTTTTAGCTACAGCATTAAGAAAGGCGCAATACTGTTCCGCGGTCACATCATATTTTCCAATTTGATATGGCCTTAACACAGCACCATAAGGAACATTATTAGTGGTTGTAGCATTATGGGTAGATGAAGAATCAGGGATATTATTAGGTACACCTACTAAAACAAGGCTAATGGTAATTTGATTGCTATTAAAGGTTCCAGTCGAAATATCACCAGCTAGAGAATTAGTTAAAAAATTAGTGGAAGGGCTCAATGTTGGATCCTGAGCTGTAGCAATAGAACCTGGAGTATTTGCTGATGGGGCATTGCCGTTGACACCACCTATTCCCGTTGAATTAGGAGAAGCATTACCTCCGCTAGTTCCCTCAGAAGAGGAGCTAGAAGGTGGTGTTGCTATAGCAAACCCTAAACGATTTGAAGCAAGATCAGAATCACAACTTTGGTTACTACTATCTTGAAATGTTGTATCAATGAGATAATTGGTAGGAAGAAAAAAGTTGGCACCTGGATTTAAGGTAATAGTAGCAATGTCAGCCCCTTGATCAAAGACTGTTAAATCATAAGATCCTGTTTCTGTCGTTGCGCTGTCTTGAAGACCGATGGCTCCGTGATGTGATTTCCAGTTGCAATAGCGCACGGCAGAGAGCCAAGAAACATAAGTAACAGGAAAAGAGGCTTTGCTAGCATCACAACTATAAGTATAGCTTCCAGGATTTCCTGATCGAGTAATTATAGGGCCCAGCCCGGTATCCTCTCCCATTTTTATATTGTAGAGGCCATAAGTATCTGTGGCTGCCACGCAATTCAAAAATTGCGTGTAGTCTGTAACTTTAACAACAGACTGATTTCCAATAGAGGGAATTTGTTGAGAAAAAAGTGTACTTAGCGAAACAGCAGCAATAAGAACTAGAAAAAAATTTTTTTTAAGAAAATTCATGGGGAGTTGCGCAAAGAGTTTATATTAATTTTAAAAAAGCACTACAATCTAATAGAATCTTGGCTAGGCGCAAATTTTAGTTT
>CAYYAN010000079.1:0-7308 GCA_964469825.1 uncultured Chthoniobacter sp.
AAAATTTTACGCAATATAATCTGTTTCAAACTGTTCGTTCTAATGCCTCACTAACGCTACAGGTTAGCCACGGTCTTACAACAAATAGTTTAAAATTAGACTCTTTACGCAAACTTCCTCGTTTTCATTCACGCTTTTAGGTTGAAGAGTTAAAAAGATATCATTTTAAGATCAACTTCTTGCATTCCTTCCTTTTTTTCTATTACAGTATTTAATTCTAAGAATTTATTAACGTTCCTTTCAACTCTTCAACTTTTCAACATCTTCTTCCTATGCCTCTCGCTCCTAAAGATCAATGGTTCGTCGTTCATGTCCTCTCCGGTCAGGAGCAAAAAGTTCATGATAACATTATAAAGCGTATTAAATCGGAGGAATTGGGCGATTGTATTTTTGAAGTTTTAATTCCTACTGAACGCGTTCAAGAAATTAAACGAGGTAAAAAAACAGAGACAACGCGTAAATTTTTTCCAGGCTATCTAATTATTAATATGCATCTCTTTGATGAGAATGACAAATTAGTTGAAAAGACCTGGTATTTTATTAAAGAGACCAATGGCGTTATTGGTTTTGCTGGAACAAAAGATCGCCCAGTTCCAATGCGACCTAAAGAAGTAGCAGGCATGTTAGCTCAGATGAAAGAGCGTGAGGAAAACATTACTCAAAAAATTATTTTTGAAGTTGGAGATAAAGTTAAAGTTGCTGATGGACCTTTCCAAAATCAACAAGGAATTGTTGAGGAAGTTGATCCAGAGCGTGGTAAACTTCGTGTTTCCGTTAGCATCTTTGGACGTGAAACACCAGTAGAACTAGAATACTGGCAAGTTGAAAAAGCATAACAAAAAGTTCCTGAAAACTAAATATGAGGAGGGATAAAAATGAGCTCTTCTGTTTCAGGGATTTCAAATTACTCTTCTCCCTCTGATAATTTTAAGGAAGAGAATTCTTCTCTTTCAACTGAAAAAATAGAGAGACCTCCTCTTACAAGAGGAGCTCCAGTAAGTTCTGAAGTAAAGATTCCAATAAGATCTATTGAATCTGTGCGTGATTCAGGAGCGATTCGAAAGTTATTTGGAGAGAAGCACAACTCAACTTTGCCGCAGCAAACGGAGGTAATTCAAGGTGATCATATTGCTATTGTTCCCATTAGAGAAAAGAAGCAAATTGAGCACTTTCAAAAGGAAGCAGCAAAAAAGATTCTGAAAATTAAACAAGAAGCAGATTCAAAATTAAATGAACTTACCATTTTGGGAAAAGGTAGTGAGTTTCTTGTGATGGATGTTTGTAATGAAAGAGCAAAGGCTATTGAAGAGGTTAAAAAACAGGAAGAAGAGCAAATAGAAAAGCTTTTAAAATCAAGGAAAGAATATGATTGTCATAATGATCAGGGGATGAAGTTGGAATTTTTTCCAAGAGTAGAGCAATCACATTTTGATGATTTAATTAAGGATTATGAAGAAATATTAAGTGATATTGATAAAGAAGAAGAGAAAGCTATTCGAGAAGTAGAAAAAAAAATAGAATCAAATCCTAAAGTAGCTCTTAGAATGAAGGGGGATGCTGGTTTTTTACGAGCTGATGTTGAAGAAGAAAAGAGAAAAGAAATCAACAAGGTAAAACAAAAGGCTAGAGATGATAGAAATCTTCTAATGATGGTAGCTACAAGAGATTTTGAACCATATCAGAAAGATTACTTCAATCGCATCTTAGATCGCTATAAAGTAACATTAGAAAGCAATACAGCAACTGCTTCATTTTTTCCTAAAAAAAATAATGGGAAAAATGATTTCGAATTATTGGAAAGTGAAATAGAGACAAGTTTTCAAAGGCAAGAAAAAATTTTTGATGACTTTGCTGAAGTAAATAAAAAGGAAGCAGTCACATTTTCAGAAGATATTTCTGATTTGATAGAGGCTATTCAAGATGAAGAAGGATATCGACTACATCTGCTTCAAGAATGTGTTGAAGATTCTATTACTCAAAATCTTGATCAATTAGAGAAGATTGAGGAAACTCTCAAAAAGCATGATAATCTTCCACCTGAGGAGTCAATAAAATATTCCCTTCAGTTAGAAAAAGATCGGACTAATTATTTTGTTGCAGAAGCAATCTCAACGGATTTAGCACAACACAAGACTCAAGGGGCCATGCAATGGTTAAAAAAAGAGATTCAAGAAATTGATCGAAAATTAGAGGGCATGAAAAATGAATTGAGGAAATTTCAAGAGAGGAAGCAACAAGAGATTAAGGATTGGAACAGCAATAATGATGCAGAGAGTCAACAACTCGCAACAATATCTTCATATGAAGATCTCAAGAAAAATTTAGAACAAGCCCATCAAGCTTATGAAGGAATTGCTGATGATGAAGGCCTAAGAATTAAAAATATTTTAGAATTAAAATATCAAATTGCTACTTTCAGAGCTGCTGTTGCCATGAAGCAAAGGCCTGATCATTCAGATCAAATTATTAAGAATTGGGAAGAAGTAACTCGTCTATCAAACCGGCAACTAAGTATAAGGTCTCATCTACCTTTAATTCGATATTCAGATAATCATTCAGAAGTTTCTGAGGAAACCAACACATCGATTATTAAGGAACGCCAGTTTTCAAGTATGTCACTTAGTTCCCATGTGGCACCACTTGAGAAATCTTTTTCCATCAGAAATCAAAATTTAGAAGGTATATATACACAGCTTCAACGTGAAGTTAGTAAACTATGGGATAAAAGTCATACAAACGAAGTATCGCATTTCCATGAAGCATCACATCTTGAAGCTTCAATGCCATCATCAGAGCCTTTAGTAGATTCCAAAAATCAATTAGAGACTTATGGACTTGATATTCTTCTTAAACTTGCGGACCTTCATAAGCTTTATGGTGATCATGCGCTGTTATTAGGAAGAAGAGGAGAGATTGAGATTGACCCTCTGTCTTATAACAAAAATCCCCAAAAAGTCTTGGAAGGCTTGCAGCTTCTTCGGTTGGTAGTTTTTAGAAATTATGGTGCGAAAGGGACTTTTCGTTTTGATCAGCAATTTGGGACAGCACTAAAACTAAGAAATCCGCTGACGGTTGGTGAGCTGATTGATTTCATTGATCGTATTGAAAAAGAGGAACCTCATCTAAAAGGTTACTATCTCTCCTCAGCACAATCACTCCAGGAACTGATTGTGAGTGGATCTCAAGATGAGCATGATGCAAAAATAGTTAAGGTTGAACCAAGTTCTTTTACATTTAACCAACAAGAAAATTTAAAAGAAGAGTCTCTTTCCGACCTGCAAGAAAAAAAGGCAACATTAGAAGCTGTCAAAAAAACAGTAAAAGACTTTTTAAAAAATCTTCCTTCTGAAAAACAAGAACAAAGCTTACAGCGCTTTGTCATCAAATTTGAAAATAAAAAGGAAGAGGGTAAGCAAGGACTTCCTCTTACTGTTAAAAATCTAAGATCATTTTTAACAGCAGAGATTGAAAGACATCAGGCAGATTATACTGGTGAGGATATCACAGCTGCTTTATTTGATACTATGAGTATTGACTTTGTCTATACCGGGCTTCTTAAGATTGCTGGCTTCAGCATGCCTGCTACACTTTTCGCTAATTTTATAAAAAGTACCTTATCTCGCTTAGGTGTTTTTCAAGCAGCCAAAAGAATGGCTAATACTTTTTTTGGTTAAACCTAAAAACGTGAATGCAAAAAAAATGGGTGTTACCTTCAGAAGTTGATTCTAAGATCGTTGCAAGGATTGCTAACGAGTTAGAGTTGCCTTTGCCCCTTGCAGAAGTTTTAGTGCAGCGAGGTTATCAGTCTGTGGAAACAGCCAATCATTTTCTAGAGTCAAAGCTTGCGCAGCTTCAACCTCCTGAGGGAATTCCTGGTATTGTGGCTGCTGTTGAGCGTCTGCAAAAAGCATTACAAAAAAAAGAAAAGATTATTTTGTATGGGGATTATGATGTCGATGGAGTAACGTCGCTTGCACTCCTTGCTCGCACGCTAAAAAAGTTGGGGAGAGAAGTTGTCTGCTTCCTTCCTGATCGCCTCTTAGAAGGTTATGGACTGACTCGTGCAGCTGCTGAGCGCTGTTTGAATGCACATCGACCTGATCTTTTGATCGTGATGGACTGTGGAACAAATTCGCTAGTAGAAGCAACTTTTTTAAAAGAAGCAGGAGTTGATCTCATTATTATCGATCATCATGAGCCAGCTGCAAATACAGTAGCTTCTGTTGTTGATGCATTAGTAAACCCAAAGTTGCAGAAAAATTCACCAGATCATATTTTTTGTACTGTTGGGCTTGTATTCAAATTGTGTCATGCTTTTTTAAAACGTTTTCCAAATACAGAAATTGATTTGCGACATTATCTCGATCTTGTTGCATTGGGAACAGTTGCTGATATTGCGCCATTAGTTGAAGAAAATCGAATTTTTGTACGATATGGATTGAAGCAACTTGAAAGATCTCACTGGCCTGGAGTGCAAGCTCTCATCAATGTTGCGGAAGCAAGAGCTCCATTTTCGACAATTGATATTGGTTTTAAATTGGGACCTCGTCTGAATGCTGCTGGACGTCTTACTTCAGCGGAGGATGCCTTGAAATTGCTTCTTTCTGAAAATAAAACAGAGGCTTCTCGGATTGCTCGACATTTAGATCGATTGAATCGAGAGCGTCAAGCTATTGAGCGTACTGTGACAAGCGAAGCTGAAGCATGGGTAGAAGCGAATCTTGATCTGACTCTTCAAAAAAGTATTATTGTTGGCCAGCGTGAATGGCATGAGGGAGTTATTGGTATTGTAGCTTCGCGTTTGGTCAGACGTTGGCATCGTCCAGCAATCGTGATCGGATTTAATAAAAATGGTTTTGGAAAAGGGAGTGGACGAAGTATTTCAAAACTTCCATTGGTAAAAGCTTTGGAGGCATGTGCGCCTTTGTTAAAGGCTTTTGGAGGTCATGCAATGGCTGCAGGATTAACACTTCATGAAACACGTTTTGAAGAATTCAAATTGCTTTTTGAAAAAACAGTCGCAACATTTTTGAGTGAAGAAGATTTAGTTCCCTCACTTTATCTCGATGCAGAGGTTGATCTTTCAATGATTCATCACGCTTGGTTAGAAGTACAAGAGCGTTTGGCTCCCTTTGGTCCTTCGAATAATCAACCTCTCTTTTTTGCACGAGCAGTGAGACCTCTTAAAGAGCCGCGTCTTTTAAAAGAAAAGCACTTTCGGTTTGAATTTATTGGAAGTCAGGGAAAAATTCTGAATGCTATTTTTTTTAATGGCGCTCTTGAAGATCTTCCAGAGCCACCATGGGATTTAGCCTTTACGATCGAGCGAAATACTTTTCAGGGACGTTCTGAGCCACAGATAAAGGTAATAGATATCCGTTCACATGAACGGATAGGTAAAGAGTGAAGAGTATTTTTAGTTTAAAAGCAGATTGACACTTTAACCTACCTTTTTTGGAAGGATCTGTTTTAAGGAAAGAGATCGGAGAAAAATTTTGGATTAATATTCTATACTCTTTACCCTTCATAACCATTCTCATGAACAGTTATACAAGGCGAGGGTCGGAATCGAACCGACGAATGGGGCTTTTGCAGAGCCCAGCCTTACCACTTGGCTACCCCGCCGTAAAGGAACATCATACTAACAGGTGTTTGTATCAGAGACAAGCGGAGAAAATTTATAATCGATAAAAATCAAAAAGAAGTATTACTCGTTTGCTAGAACCTCGATTCCATGCGGAATGAAGTGTTGTGTCATCAAAGACAAAAATTTCTCCTTCTTTCCAAGTGCGAACTTCTTCTCCTACTTGCAGTGCTGCTACTGGATTCGAGTAGAGTGCAAGATGACCGCGAAGAACCTTGTTGGTATAACCAACATGAGGTTCAATTTTGCAGCCTGGCTCCATGATCGAAAATCCATACGTATGAATGCGAGGAATAGCATCACAGAGTGAAGCAGTGAGGGGAGCTTTGCTTTTATTTTCTGAGAAATCCTGACCTTGAAAGCGAAATCCAATAACGTTCCATTTTCCATTGTGAATTGGTTCATGCCATTGAACTGCTCCAGAGGCAAGGGCATCATATTCAGCTCGAATGCCCTTCCAGTGTTCTTCTAAAGGGCGGAGAAAAGAAAAATCAGAGATGCTAAGAAAGCTCATGAAATAGATTGCTGAGCTATAAGTTGAAAAAATTAATAGCAAACATGGGCAGTGAGGGATTTGAACCCCCGACCAACTCGGTGTAAACGAGCCGC
This sequence comes from uncultured Chthoniobacter sp., assembly GCA_964469825.1. Classification (GTDB taxonomy): domain Bacteria; phylum Verrucomicrobiota; class Verrucomicrobiia; order Chthoniobacterales; family UBA6821; genus CAIWMF01. The sequence continues at coordinate 6,254 of CAYYAN010000079.1, forward strand.
TCTACCACTGAGCTAACTGCCCTTATATTTTTACCTGTTCATGATTCAGATCACTGAATAGAGACTGGAAAAAAGTAAGGAATAACGATCGTGTTCTTTTGCCAAAGAGGCAAGATTATTTTTTAAAAAAAAGAAAAGAAATCCAATGAGAGAATCGAATGGCAGGTTGATCGATATACTTTTCAAACAAAGTGGAGACTCCAATTGAGACTAAAAGATAGAGTGTCAAATTAAGAAGAAGGATTAATAGATGTTGCGGCAAGGCCAAATAGAGCCAGCAGGAGAAGGAGCAGAGAACGATGAAGTGCAAGAGATAGAGAGGAAAAGAAATAGTTCCCAAAAACTGAAGCAGACGGCTTTGAAAAAATTTTGCGCCAAAACCATGTACAATGGGAACTGTGATAAAAAGGGCGCCAAGTGAACCGTAAAAACTTTGTCGATGCCATGGGAGAACATGAGGGAAGGTATTATAAAAAGCATTCCCATGATAAATAGAATGAGATGTGTCTGCTTCGGAATGGAAATGGTATTTATGAGCGATCCTAAGAGAATTGCGTAGAGAAAAAAGGGTGTGCTGTTATCTAAGGTATAGATCAAGAGAAGGATTAATAATAAAAAGAGAGCATTATATCCTTTTGGTTTTGCAATATAAAAAAGCAGAAGATAAATCGAGCCAATAAACTCAACTTTCAATGACCAATAAACAGGATTGAAATTACCCTCTCCCAAAATTAAAGAACACCACAACATGTCTCTGAAAGCCTTGACGTAAGAGAGGTCCGGTTGGAAAAAGTGATTCAACCATAAATTAGAACCTGAGACTTTTGCTGCAGGGATATTAAAGTATCCGTGGCACTGATAAACCACAAATGAAATAAGAATTGAAGCGGCAATAGGGATGTTCAATCTGAAGTAGCGTCCCCATAATCTTCGATGCAGGCGTGTTGTATCATTATTGGGATGATAATAAGGTGAGGCTAATACATATCCTGACAAGACGAAGAAGATCATGACTGGAAAATTTCCATTGTAAAAAAGAGTCATCACAGGTGATG
>CAYYAN010000080.1:0-7269 GCA_964469825.1 uncultured Chthoniobacter sp.
AAAAAAACTCCTGCGTATAATTTTCCTGAAAATCATTCGTTATGGGTATACTACAAAACAAGAGATGAAAAAAACAAACCCCGTTAGCATTGGCAGTTTTGTCATTGGTGGTGTTATTCTTCTTATCATAGGACTGCTTTCTTTTAAATCACTTCGCTTTTTTGATAAGCCTCTTCGATTTGTTTGCTACTTTGATGAGTCGGTTCAAGGGCTCGATGTGGGGAGTCGTGTGAAATTACGAGGAGTTCCAGCAGGTCGTGTGGTCTCAATTAAGGTTCAATATGATTGGAAGGAAAATCGATCAGAGGTTGTCGTTATTGGAGAGTTAGAAAAAAATGCGATCACGGATCGTTCGGGAAATCCCATTAAGGTAGAAAATGCCGCTCTTTTGAGAACCTTAGTTAATCAAGGACTGCGGGCTAAAGTAGATCTCATCGGTATTACAGGGATGCAATTTGTCCAGCTCGATTTTTTAGACCCTGCAAAGTACAAACCAGAATTTCCTGATAGTGATTTTTCTTATCCTGTTATACCAACTGTGAAATCAGGGGTTTCACAGCTTAAAGAAAATCTTGTGAAAATTGCAGATAACGTCAAGGAGGTTAATTTTAAAAAAATGACCCTTCGCATTACTGAAGCAGCTGAAGCCATTGAAGATCTAGCAAATTATATTGAAGAGCATCCTTCGTCATTGATTTTTGGGCGAAAAATGAAGAGAAAAAACTAGCCCGGATATTTCATCACTCTCGTGACGAGGAGGCAGCTAAGGCTGATGGGGCAAGGCATATTTCGAATATAACGTTGGGCAGTATGCGTGATGCATACTGCTCATTCCCGCGAAGGCGCGAACTAACGCAGCATTTCGACTCGCTCGCTCCTGCGAGGCTAACCACAAAGTATGACTATAAAGAATGATTTTCCTGAAAATCATTTGTCATGGGTATAACATAAAAAATTAAAACTTCTTCTTCTTTTTCTTTTAGCCTTTGGGGCTCTTTATGGCTATAATCCCCAGATGTCTCACGCGCGTCGTCGTCATAGTTGGAATGAAGTGGTTGGAGTTCTTCTGGTTGGAGGAGGAGTTCTACTCTTGCTCGCGCTGCTTTCTTTTGAACCACGGGATGTTCCCTCCTGGTTGTTTTATGCAAAATATTCTTCAGCATCTCCGATTCCGCTGAACTTTGTAGGACGGATTGGTGCAATTATTGCGGGGCTTCTCTTTTTTCTTTTTGGCGGTGCCTCTTTTTTTGCGGCAGCTGCTTTATTAGGACTTGGCATTGCTAAATTTTTAGGAGAGGAGGGGCATTTAGGAATTCGGTTTGGTTGGTCTTTTGTTTTTGTTTTGAGTTGGTCTTTTTTTCTAGATCTCATGGATCAGTTACAAATGGTTTCCACAGTTTGGAAAAAAACATTAGCACTTCCCAGTGCAGGAGGCTGGTTTGGGCATGCTCTTGGCGTAGCCTTAGGCCGTAATGCAATGGGGACGATTGGCTCTATGTTTCTTTTTGTGATGTTGATGCTCACGAGTCTCATTTTAGCAACGGGATTCCATCCGATTCACACGAGCCGTCGCATTTTAGTTGCTTTTGGTAAAACCCTTCTTTGGCTCTTTCATTGGATGAAGAAAAAAATTTTTCAACGCTCTGTTATTGAGGAGGAAGAAGAATTAGTAACCCCTCAGTTAAAGCCAACTCGACGACGATCTAAAAGTCAGGAACTAAAGACAATTCCGTTGGAAGAAGAAGTCGCTTCTGAACATGTTTTTGAAGAGCCTGTAAACTTACCTCTTCCTAAGATTATTGATGCCAGTGTTCCTGCGCCATCTCGCAAACCAACTCTTGCTGAAGTCATGAAGAGTTCCGTGCCTAAAGCTACCAGCTCGAATACCGAAACAGGATTAGCAACTCTTTCTTTAGAAAATTATACTTTACCTGGTCTGGATCTTTTAGAAACGCATGAAAGTGACGAACGAAAGCCGGTAGATCCTGCAGTGCTTCAAGCTGTTCAGAAAATTATTCTTGAAACTCTTGCTCAATTTGGAATTGAGGCGGCACCAGGTGATATTACAAAAGGCCCGACGATTACGCGTTATGAAGTTTATCCAGCAAATGGTGTTAGGGTTGATCGTATTTCCAACTTAGAACGTGATCTTGCAAGGGCAACACGGGCTGAAAGGATCAATATCTTAGCTCCGATTCCTGGTAAAGATACCGTTGGAATTGAAATTGCTAATAGCGATAAGGTCAAAGTTGCTATTCGAGAATTATTTGACAGTGATGCCTGGCATTCTTCTAAAGCAAAGTTGCCGCTCGCATTAGGAAAAGATGTTTATGGCAATCCAATTATTGCTGATCTTGCACAAATGCCTCACTTGCTGGTAGCGGGAGCAACAGGTAGCGGAAAGAGTGTTTGCATCAATTCTATCATCACGAGTCTAATTTTTAAGCACACTCCTGAAAATTTACGCTTCATTATGATCGATCCGAAGGTTGTTGAAATGCAGATTTATAATCAACTTCCTCACTTGGTGACGCCGGTTGTTACTGATCCCAAAAAAGTATTACTCGCATTACGCTGGGTTATTGATGAGATGGAATTGAGATATAAAATTTTTGCAAAGACAGGAGTTCGAAATATTACTGGATTTAATGCGCGTCCTGAGGCCACAGCCATTCCAAAAGAAGATCCAACATTGGAGGAAGTCCAAGAATTAGCAGATGCTTTGGCTGCAAAAGAGGGAGAAGAAAATGATGTTTCTGAAAATGAGGAGGAGCCAAATGCAAAAGCTATTCCTAATCGTCGTTCTGGAGAGCAGGAAATTATTATCCCCAAGCACATGCCTTTTATTGTAGTGATTGTTGATGAGCTTGCTGATCTCATGCAAACAGCACCAGCTGATGTTGAGTCAGCAATTGCTCGTATCACCCAAATGGCCCGTGCTGCTGGTATTCATATGATCGTTGCAACACAAACGCCTCGTGCTGATGTTGTCACTGGAATTATCAAGGCTAACATTCCAACACGTATTGCCTTTCAAGTTGCTTCTAAGATTGATAGTCGAGTTATTCTTGATGCAAACGGCGCAGAGAGACTCTTAGGCCAAGGAGATATGCTTTACCTTCCTCCAGGAAGTGCAAAAGTCACCCGTGCGCAAGGAGTTCTTGTAACTGATGAAGAGATTGGAAAAGTAGTCGAATTTTTAGCAGCTCAAAGTAAGCCTGCCTTTGAATCAAGTATTACTGAAAAATTGTCAAACACTACAATGCCTGAGGAAGACGTCACTGAAGAAGATGAGGAGCTTGTTACAAAATGTCTTGAAATTATCCGTCAGGAAAAACGAGCCTCTACATCGATGTTGCAACGACGTTTGCGACTTGGTTATACGCGAGCAGCACGTGTTGTTGATATTTTGGAGCAACGAGGCATTCTTGGACCTAAAGATGGAGCGCGCGATCGTGAGATACTTATTGACCTTGAGAGTTTGTAAAATGAGATTTTTTTTTCATTGGTGGAAAAACATTTTTTTACCATCAAAATCAGTGTCTTCTCTTGGCAAAGAATTAAAACAGGCGCGAGAGAAAAAAGAACTTTCTATTGCTCAAGTTGCCCAAAAACTGCGCCTTCCTGATTATGTAGTTGTCCTCCTTGAAGAGGGGAGATGTCATGATATTATTTCGCCTTCCTTGTTAGATCCCGGCTATTTCAGACTCGTAGCCGTTGCTTATGCACGGTTACTGGGGCTTGATCTTCATAAGATCCATCCTCTGCTCCCTCCTGTTGCCTCATTAAGATCTGCTTCCTTTATTAAAAAATTGAGTCCGCTTCAAAAAAAGCCACAGAAGCCTCATTTTATAAGAAAAGATCAGCAACTAACCTATTCTTTGAATGATGCAGCTGTTTTTTTATGGAAGATTGTAAAAATGATAGCACTCATTGTTATCCTGCTCTATCTTTGGGGAGTGGTGAGGCATTTTATGAGAGTGCTTTTTTAGGAAATAACAGACGTTTACTAAATTGACTTATTTCCACTCTTTATATTCACTCATTATCCCTTATTTTTTTTATGAATTCCTCTTCTGTGCCTCCAACTTCTCTTCCATTGAAGCGTAAAATTGGTTTAGTCAGTCTTGGCTGTGCTAAAAATCTTGTTGATGCTGAAATTCTTCTCGGTAATGCTGCACAGCATGGTTATGAGCTGACACGTGAGAATGATGATGCTGATGTTGTGTTAATTAATACATGTGGTTTTATTGACCCAGCGAAAGAAGAGAGCATCAATGCCATTTTGGAAGCTCATCGGCGACGGCTACATGGTGCTAAGCCAGGACAGAAGCTTGTGGTGGGAGGATGTCTCTCGCAGCGCTATTCTAGTAACTTGGCAGAGCAACTTCCAGAGGTGGATGCCTTTTTAGGGCTCGATGAAATTTCTCGTGCAGGAGAAATTTTTAATCATCTTTTTGAAGAGGAGACTACTGAAGGTCCTCAGATCACAGTTTCACGGCGAGCTGCTTATATTCCTGATTTTGATACGCCACGCATACGCTTGACATCAGGGCATACGACCTATGTTAAAATTGCCGAAGGATGCAATCACCCTTGTTCTTTTTGCGTGATTCCGCGGATGCGTGGACGGCATAGAAGTCGTACCATTGAATCAGTAGTGAAGGAAGTGGAAGGGCTTGTTGCTTCCGGGGTGAAAGAAATTAATTTAGTCAGTCAGGATACAACTTATTTTGGAATGGACTTGTGGGAAGAAAAAGCAGGTCCACGGCAACCAGTCGATGAGACACGTGGTGAAAGTCTTGTTGGGCTTCTCGATGCACTTGGAAAAATTCCTGGCGATTTCTGGATTCGCCTGCTTTATACGCATCCGGCACATTGGAGTGACTCGCTTATTGCTGCAATCGCACGTAATCCAAAAGTGACTCGCTACATCGATATGCCACTGCAGCATATTCACGAAGAAATGCTCTCAGCGATGCGCCGTGAAACGGGACGCGAACATATTGAAAACTTAATTAAGCGTCTTCGTGCTGGGATTCCTGATCTGACGATTCGGACAACTTTTATTGTTGGTTTCCCAGGTGAAACCGAAGAGCATTTTAGCTCGCTTCTCGATTTTATTCGTGAGACGCGCTTTGAACGCTTGGGTGTTTTTGCTTATTCACGAGAAGAAGAATCACGTGCAGCTAAAATGCCAAACCAAATTCATGGGCGTACGAAGCAACGTCGCCTCCGCGAAGCCATGTTGCTCCAACAGCAGATTGCGCGTGAATGGGCTGAGGCTCAAGTTGAAAAAACAATTAAGGTTCTTGCTGACACCCCGCTCTTAGGCCGAACGGAAGGAGATGCTCCTGACGTTGATTGTCGTGTTCATTTTACTAAGCCGGTAACAGCAGGTACTTTTGTGACGTGTAAAGTTACAGGTACGCAAGATTACGATCTTGTTGCCACGCCAGTAGACTTCTAATGTAATTTTTTATGATGGCGCCTTCATTTTTTCAACGTCTACAAAATTTTTGTTCTTTGGAAAAGTTTCCATTGGCAAAAGCTTTCTTAGTCTATGTGGGGCAAACGGCATTATTGGTTCTTGAAACATTGCAGGCTATTACTGCTGGGCGCGTTCGTTCTAAGCTCGTTCTACAGCAACTTGTTGATATTGGATACGGCTCTCAATTTGTAGTCATCGTTACAGGAGCTTTTACTGGTGGGGTTTTCACGGCACAAACTTTTTATCAGTTTTCAACACTCGGTATGAGTTCCGCTGTCGGACCTGTTGTTGCAGTCGCTTTATTTCGAGAATTAGGACCGGTCTTAACTGGTTTAATGGTTGCAGGACGAGTAGGGGCCGCGATGAGTGCTGAAATTGGAACGATGAAGGTAACTCAGCAGCTTGATGCACTGCGCGCTTTAGCAGTCAGTCCAATAGATTATCTTATTGTGCCACGTACCGTAGCGATGTTGATTTCAATGCCGCTTCTAGTGTGTGAATGTGTTTTTTTTGGAATCTTAGCTTCTTATTTTGTTGCGGTGCATCTCTTAGGTGTGAGTTCGATTTATTTTTTACAAAATATTTGGCGCTTTATTGATGGACACAATATTGTGATGTCGCTTTCTAAAGGATTTGTCTTTGCCATCATTGTTGTTTTTTTGAGTTGCCAACAAGGACTGACGACACGCGAAGGAGCTGTTGGTGTTGGTCGCGCGACCACCGAAGCAGTCGTGATTTGCTCGCTCTGTATTTTAATTGCGAATTTTTTCCTAACGATGGCGCTTAATATGGTTTTTCCTGCGGGACTGCGGTAATTTTTTTGACCTATCAAAAAAGTTATGATAGTAACAGATTCTCTTTTTTATGGCCCGTTATCTCAACCCAAAAAGTGATTTAGTTTTCAAGAGAATTTTTTGAGAGCATCCTAAGTTGCTTCAGAGCTTCTGAAACTGCAACCAATAGGTATTGCTCAAAAAAAATTAGCGCTTCTCTGGCTCCGTTTCCTCAAAGAAGTGAATGAAAAGACAGAAGTGATTGATTCTAGTTTTTTAGAAGTTGAGCCGATCAAAGAAGCCGTAGCGCTTTTAGAAAAAGGCGCTTATACAGACGCTGGGCTACAGGCATATGATCGATATTTAGATGCCATTCGCACAGAGATTACCTTGATGGAAGATAATTTTGACGAAGGGTTAGAACAAGGTCGTGCAGAAGGTCGTGCAGAAGAGCTTCAAAAATTCCGATCATTATTAGAACGACAACTTAAACGTCGTTTTGGAGCTGATTTTACTGAAAAATATCTCAATCAAATCAACAAAGCAGATGGAGCTCTTCTTGCACAATGGGGAAAAAAATTAATCGATGCCTCTATGATCGATCAAGTGTTTTATTAATAAATTTCTTGGTGTTCTTTATAGTTAATTTGTTTTATGTTTTAGTAATGCGCCCAAAAATTCCTCTTATTGAAGTTCAAGATCTGAGACAGCGTTTTGGTGCACAGGAAGTACTGAGGGGATTTTCTCTTTCTGTCCAACGGGGAGAGACCATGGTGTTGTTAGGCGGTAGCGGTGGTGGAAAAAGTGTTTTCTTAAAGCACCTCATTGGTCTCATGAGGCCAGTTTCTGGAAAAGTTTTAATTGAAGGAGAAGATATTTCTACTTTTACAGAACGTGAGTTAGAGCCGATACGGCGGAAAATAGGGATGTTGTTTCAAGATGGCGCGCTTTTTGATTCGATGACTGTTTTTGAAAATGTTGCTTTCCCATTAAAGGAACGTGGTA
>CAYYAN010000081.1:0-764 GCA_964469825.1 uncultured Chthoniobacter sp.
TGGGCTACAATAGCACGAATTGTTTTTAGATTTGCGCTTAAGGTAATTACAATTGGACGCTTCTTAGTACGAGGACTCAATGTGTTCATTCGCTCAATAAAATAGTCTATGATTGACAGGCGAACAAGCCCTGCCGCTTTTTCAGTTGTATAATGATCTTCAACAACGTGTGTTGCCATTTGAAAACCACGCAACCATCCGCCAAGGCTTATTAAATCAGCCATTTCGCCGTCATGTAATTCAATCATTGATTCTTCAACCTCACGTTGGCAGCGATTTAATTCCTCACGTAGTCCTTGCCAATCGCCGCGATCCGCTAATTCAAAAAGACTTTTGCTGTGATAAGTTAATTGTCGACCAGCCGCAAGGGCGTTTGCATCTTTGATCAGCGCTTTACCAATATCAACAATCAATGGCTGCTGTCGTGCAATCGTTGCTACAAAGCCATTTGCAACTAAGGCTCCAAATTGCAATGCAGTCTGTAAGCGATTATCAAAAGTATCGTTGTTATTAAAAACTTTTATCATCTCCAACGGTAGCGGTTGAAAAATCTCAAGATCGTGAAACACTTTTCCAACTAGTGGTGTTGTAATTTCATTTACTCCTAATTCTTGTAGCATATGTTCACGAGCACTCTCTTCAAAGTTCCGATCAGGAGCAGCTACAGCATTCCATGAAAAGAAGACTACCATGATGATCAAAAGAAAAGTCATTTTAAAAAAAGGAGCACTCGACATGATTTTTGTTTTACTTAAAATCGGGAC